>JALOTT010000314.1 GCA_025457745.1 Verrucomicrobiota bacterium | reverse complement strand
GGGTTGGCGTTGAACCAGTCGCGATGATAGACCAACAACAAGTCATACGCGGCCAGCAAAATGGAGCCGCTGCCGCAGGAAATGTCAGCAAAGCGCATCTGGGCAATCTGCGCGGGCGTCTTGCCGGCAATGAGTTTGCCGACGGTGTTCTCCACGAGGTAGCGGGCGATGTATTGCGGTGTGTAATGAACCCCTCCGGCCTTCCGCACTTCCGGCTTTTCCTCCACGCGGGCGCGCTTGTCGGTGGTGACAATGACCTTGCCCAGAAACCGCTCGTAAATGCTGCCAAGAATGTGAATCGGAATCTTGTCGAAATCGTAGGCGGTATTGACGTGTCCGAGTTTCTGGCAGATGTCCGTGAAGGCGTCGTCATCCACTTTGAAGCCGGGCTGGTCGAGAATGGCGTGAGCCTTGAAGACGATGCCGTTGTAAATGCCGTCCAGCTTGCGCGACGCGGCCACGAAGTCCTGCCACGCGGAATGGTAGGGATGCCCCGCCGGGGCGTCCGGACGGCGCGGCGCGCCGTCCCTACCCTTGCCAAAATTGGCCACCAGGTGTTCCGGGTGAATCAGCTTGTCCTCCAGGAAGCGAATGAAAACGAGCCGGTCAATCGTGCGCTGGGTGATCTCCGTCAGGGTGTCGCCGTTGAGATCGGGATCCCGGTTTTTGAAGGCGCGGGCGAGCGTGTCGCGGTGTTCGTCCAACTCTTCCAGGAACGCGTCGTCAATGCTCTGATAGGCGCCCTTGAACAAACCGCGCTGGACGGCTTTCCCGCGTTTCTTGGGGAGGGCTTCGGCAAATTTCTCCAGCGAACCGGACGCCACGGCGTCGCGGGAAAACAGATGGAAAATCTCGGCGAACTTCTCCGGGTTGGCGTATTCGCTGAAATGGTGTTTCCGGATCTGGTGATTCAGCGCCGTGGCAAGGTCCGGCTTGTAGCGGCAATCCACGATTTGAAATTGCTCGAAATCGGTGAGGACGCCAATCGGCGTCTGCGCGTTCCACCCGTAGCGGATAACCTGAAAATAATTGTCCGGCGAGGCGATGTCGCCGAAGGGCTTCTTGGCTTCGGCGTAAAATCGCACGTCGCGGAAATTCGGGGTGATGTAAAAGGCGTAATCCGCCCGGCGCTGCGAGCCGTGCATGGTGACGCCGCGTTCCACCTTCACTTCCTGGGCAAAAGGGTTCTTCTGGAGATTGTGGTCCACGTCCCAACCCAGGGCGGTGAAAAACTTGTCGAGGAAATCCTTGCGCAGTTCGCTTTCCTGATAGGCGGGGGAAAGGTAGTGCCGCTTGTTGGTCTCAAAGTCGGCGGCCAGTTTCTTCACCGTGGAAAAGGCCATCTCGAAGGCGGCGGTCATAGCAGCGCGCCCCACGCGGTGAGTTCAGCGAGTTTGTCCCGGCTCGGCATGGGTGGGTTTTACACAAAACGCGGCGGGTCAGCAATCCTGAGTTGTGCCGCACGCGGCCCGCTCCATGACGGCAATCATCCCCATCCCAGCAGCCGCCCACCTTGATAGGTTACAAACGCGAGCACCCAGGCCAGAATTCCCATGTAGAGCCATTGGAAGAACGGCCACTTCCAGGAATTCGTCTCCCGCCGCACCACGGCCACGGTGCTCACGCATTGGAGCGCGAAGACGTAAAACACCATCAGCGTTACCGCCACCAGCGTCGTATAAACCGGCGTGCCGTCGGGACGTTTCTGTTCGCGCAGCGTTTGGGCCAGACTGCTCGTGGGCGAGTTCGCGTCCGCGTTGCCCACGTTATAGACCGTGGACATGGTGCTGACGAAAACCTCGCGCGCGGCAAACGACGCCACGATGCCGATGCCGATCTTCCAATCAAACCCCAGCGGCGCGATGGCCGGTTCAATCGCCTGGCCCATCATGCCGGCGAAACTGTGGCGCAATTTTTCGCCGGCTTCCGCGGTGGCCAGGGCGGTTAGTTGTTGCTCAGGTAGGGATGCGTTCCACCGCGTCCCCATGATTTCGGTTTGGATTTGGGACGCGGTGGAACGCGTCCCTACCGTCGCCGCTTTGAGCGCCGCCCGCTTTGTCTCAAAATCTTTTTCAAGCGCGGAATTTTTCGGATACGTCGCCAGAAACCACAGCAGAATGTTGATGCCCAGAATCACCGTGCCCGCGCGCCTGATGAAAAGTTTTGCGCGATCCCACATGTGCCGCACCACCACCCGGAGCAGGGGAAGCTTGTACGGCGGCAATTCCATGATGAGCATCGGCGTTTCGCCTTTGAGCAAAGTCTTCTTGAACACCCACGCCATCAGCAGCGCCACCACCGTGCCCAGCAGATACATGGACAACATCGTCAGCCCTTGCAGTCCGAAGAAGCCGAGAAGCTTCGTGTGGGGAATGCACGCCGCGATGAGCAGCGTGTAAACCGGCAACCGCGCCGAGCAACTCATCAACGGCGCGACCAGGATGGTCACGAGCCGGTCTTTCGGCGTCTCGATGGTGCGCGTGGCCATGATGCCGGGAATCGCGCACGCGTACGAACTCAGCATCGGGATGAAACTCTTGCCGTGCAATCCCACCTGACTCATCAGCCGGTCCATCAAAAACGCCGCGCGCGACATGTAGCCCGTGTCTTCCAGAAATCCGATGAACAGGAACAGCAGCAAAATCTGGGGCAGAAAAACCACCACCGCGCCCACGCCGGCGATGACGCCGTTGACCAGCAGATCATTCAAGTCGCCGCGCGGAATCAACTGGCCCACCTGGCCGCCGAACCAATCCAGGCAGAATTGAAGTCCGTCCATCGGCCACTTGGCGAAGGTGAAAATACTTTGGAACATCAGCGCCATGACGGCGACGAAGATCAAGGTGCCCCAGATTTTGTCCGTGAGCACGCGATCCAGCTTGTCGCTGAAGGTCTCGCCCGGTGGCGAGAGTTCCGTCGTCACGGCGCGTTGGATTTCCGCCACGCGCGCGTACCGCCATTCGATGGGTGCGCCCCGCCAGTCCACGTTGGCGGCGTCGAGCCGTTTGCGGGCGGCGGCCACAACGTCCTGAATTTGCTGCGGGTAATGCGACCGGCTGGACGCCAGCGCCCTTTCGTTCGTCAGAATCAACAACGCCTCCGCCGTCGCCTGCAGCTTCCGTTCGCTGAACGTTGCGGCGAGCAACTCGGCCAGGTTCATCGCTTCGATGCGGAACCGTCCGGGCAACTGGCAGAACAACCGCGGTCGGTAGCTGGGGTCGGTAGGGCGCGTCACTCCGCCCGCCGTGCTTGCGCACCGTCGCGGCAGGTGCGCGCCGTCTTCGTGCGCTTCGGCCCCGGCGCGCGCGGAGTGGCGCGCCCTATCGCCGAGCATCGCAATGATTTTCTGCCTCAGTTGGGGGATTCCTTTACCCGTGCTGGCCACGACCGGCATCACGGGCACGCCCAACGCCCCGGTCAGTCTGGTTTCGTCAATCTTGTGACCGTTGGCCTCCGCCACGTCCACCATGTTGAGCGCGATGATGGTGGGATGGCCCAGTTCGACGACTTGCGTGGCGTAATAAAGATTGCGCTGCAAGTTTGAGCCGTCCACGACGACGACGATCAAATCCGGCGGCGGCAATTCCGGCAGCCGGTTCATCAGCACGTCGCGTGAAATCTGTTCGTCGAGGGAATTCGGGCTGAGGCTGTAAGTGCCGGGCAAATCCAGCACGCGGATGTCGCCTGGCGTATCGCCGGCAGGTCGCGTCGCTCCGCGCGCGCCGTTTTCCTTCGATCCAGCTTCGGCGCGCACGGAGTGACGCGCCCTACCATCCGCGCCGAGGAGTTTGCCTTCCTTGCGTTCGACTGTGACGCCGGCGTAATTGCCCACCTTGGCGCGCAGACCCGTCAGCGCATTGAACAAGGTCGTCTTGCCGCAGTTCGGATTGCCCGTAATGACGACGTAAGGGTGACGAGTGGCGGGTGACGGGTCATGGGAAGAACGCGGGGCGGCCCCGGTTTCAGCCGCGGCACTCGGTGAACGTTGTTTACTGGTGGGATCGCCGGACACAGGAATTCGGGTCGCGCCACTCGTCACGTGCCACTTGCCACTTTCACCAGGATTTGCTCCGCCTCGTGTTTACGCAACGTGAGATGGTAGCCGCGCACCTTGATTTCCACCGGATCGCCCATCGGCGCAAAGCGCACCAACTCGACCGCCGTGCCGACGAGCAGGCCCATTTCCATGAGGCGCGGACGCTGTTCGGGCGGGAGCTTGATCTCCGCGACCGTCGCGGTCGTGCCCAAGGCGACCGAAGTCAGCGGTTGGAGGGCGGTGCTCACTGGGCGGATTGGGTCTTGGAGGCGTCGGACGGGTCGCCGTGACCCGCGCATAAGTCCGCTGAATGAGGGGCGCTGGTAGGGCGCGTCACTCCGTGCGCGCCGCTTGAATGGTTGGAGGCAACCTGCGGCGCGCACGGAGTGACGCGCCCTACCTTGCAGTTCGTGGAAAGGGGTTGGACGAGGATGGCGTCGGCGAGCGCCTGGCTGAGAGCCACGCCGGCGTTGCAAATCTGGCAAATGACATTGTGGTGGCGGCTGACCAACCGGACCTCCGGATCCTCGACCAGGCCGGGTTCCCGCAAACGGTCGCCGACTTCCGGCCGACTGGTGAGTTGCTTGATGCACACGCGGAGGCCCACCGCCACACGGCTCAACGGGCACACCGCTTCGCCGGCACATCGGCCCTGCAAAACCTCAGAGGACGGTGACGGGTTTTTAATCACGGCGCGGCAACCTAGGCGAGTTGCGCAGAGGTTGCAAGGCGGGAGTTGGCGGGAGTCAGCCTTTGGCCCGGGCTTGTTGGAACTGTGAAATGGCTTCATCCCACTTCCCCGATGTCGCCAACTCCAGCTTCCGGCTCATTGCCCTGGCGATTGGGATGGCTGTCAGCCCGCCGGCCATCTCGGGTTGGACCCGGTTGCAGATGCCGGCGCTGCCGCGCTGCGCCTTGGCGGCTTTGCGTCTTGGCGTTGAATTCCGACTGCATGCCTTGGCGGCTTTGCGTCTTGGCGTTGAATTCCGACTGCATTGTTACGGCTTTGGACGGCCATTCGCAGGAAAGCCGACTCCAAGTCGGCGCTCCCCCGGCCTTCCCCGGCACGAACGATCCGTTGTCGTACCCGAAACGAAAGATCGCGCTTTGAACCCCTGAACTGCTTTGACAAAGGAATGGGGCCAAACGAATTGGACCGGGGAATTCCTCTGTCCCCAATTCGCTTGTCAAATTCTTCCGTGTGCGGGTTCATGGAGAGGTTTGGAATGAGCTGCAGGATTTGCCGCGGTGGCAAAACGACTTTCTGCCCGTGCGAGCGGTGGCCGGACTCGGGCGAGGGCGAGTTCGCCGTTGTGGGCGTGGAGCGAGCCGCAACAGTGCTGATCGGGCGGCGGTAACATCGCGGCCACGACATGGCTGACGTTTCCACTTCCCTCCGCGCCGATGGCCGCCGCGCGGATCAATTGGGGGGGCACGGCATTGGTGCGCTACCCGCGGGGGCTGGACCTGAGCGGCAGCCTGCAAGGAGCGGGCGGCATTGGCGGACTAATTGGCGCGGACGCAGCCTATCCGCGCCGCAAGCCAGGCACGGGCTTCAGAACTTCTCGCCGGAATTCTCCAGCAACCATTGGGCGTCGGCCAGGTTTTGGGATCCCCAGCCGCCAGTGGTCCCCGGGCCCGGGCCGCCGTAATTCGGCACCGGCAACCGCAAAGTCTTCCACTTGTGCATCTCGGCATGCCCGTCGGCAAAGCCAACCCCGCTGGCGCCACCGTGGTAGATTGCCGGGATATCGTGCAGTTCAAAATTGGCTGCCGCGTCGGCGTACTGCACGCGGAAGCGAGCGTCATTGATGCTGTTGTCGTCCTCATCCATGATGACAAAGGTTTTCACGGGAGAGCGCAACTGGGCTTGTTTCTGATACGTTTTGAAGCCCCAGGAGCTGCCGCCGACCGCATAGGCGCCGGTCAGGCTCGCATACCCCAAAGCGCTGTTCATGGAAACGCCCCGGATCATGTTCTTCTTTTATTCCCGGTGCACTTGTAAAGTTCCACATTCCTGGCGTAAGGAAACATCAGGCCACCTTCGATCAGCGTTCGGTTGGTGGCTTGAACAGAATTTTGCATGTCCCCCGCCGCCCAGAGCGGCTTCGGATCGGTGGAAGTCCCTGCATTCGGCACCAGCTTATCCTCGTTATCCATCGAATACATCAGCCGGGCCAGGCTGAATTGTTTCGAGTTGCTGACGCAGTTAATGCCCTGCGCCTTGAGCTTGGCCCGGCTGAGCGCCGGCAACAGCATGGCCGCCAGAATCGCGATGATGGCGATGACCACCAGCAGTTCAATCAGGGTGAAGCCCCGCCGCGTGCCGGACCGGACAAGGTTGCCTTTTAATTTCACTTTTTGTTTTCCATATTTCACCGTCGGCGCGGACGGCCCTTTCAACCGCGCCGCGCCGACGGAAACCCACCCAACCAACCCAATCCGAGTTTACGGATTGGTATAGATCAACCGGTAGAACACGGTCGGGTTGGTGCGATTAATCGGGTAGTTCGTGCTGCTCACCGAACTGTCCGCCGCATCCACCCAGTTCGTGTAGAGGCCCACGGTCAGGGCGTTGGTCTGGGCTTGCAGCCGCCAACCCTGACCCGCCGGCCAGGAGAGACTCAGCACCCCGCCGCTCACGCTGTTCGTCAACGTCGCCGGGCCGCTCGGGCCGGTGGCAACCACGCTCAACACGCCATTGGTGAAGCTGAAGACCTTGCCGCTGCCCGGGCTGCCCGCGATGCTGCTGAAGTTGCTGACATTGGTCGCGTCCGCGCCGCTGAACAACGTGAAGGTCTGGCCCGCAGTAAAAGTGCCGTTCGTGACAATGTTCAGCACGCCGCCGTAGATCACGGTGCCACCCAAGACGACGACGTCATTGGCGGGGGTGCTGCCGTCCACCTCAAAGGTGTTGGTGGAGCCGGCATTCAGGGTGAGATTGCTGCTGAGGGTCAGCGTGCCGATGGAGGTGCCGGGCGAAAGCGTGCCGCCGGCGTTGTTGGTGACCGCCCCGCCCACCGTGCCGTTGCCGCCGAGGGTGGCGTTGGTGGCCACGGTGACCGCGCTGCTGGCAGCGAGGGAGCCATTCACAAGCAACGTGCCTGCGCTGATGATGGTGGGGCCGGTGTAAGTGTTGGCAGCGGCGAGCGTGAGCTTACCCGCGCCCTGCTTGGTGAGGCCCAGCGCGCCGGTCAGGGGGATGAGAGTGCCGGTCGTGTAATCCGTGGCATTGTCCACGGTCAGAACCGGCGTGCCGGTGCTGCTGGTGATCGGCTTAATGCCACTGGTGCCGTTCTGGATGATGCCCGCGATCGTCTGGTCGAACCCATTGAGGTCCCAACTGCCAGTCGAGCCGCCGGTAGTATTCCCCATCGACACAACAGGCGAGGGCGCCAGGACATTTGCCGCGCCCATCTTCAAGATGCCGTTCGCCACGAGAAGGCCAGGCGCACTGATGGTCTTGCCGAGGGCGCCCACCGTCCACGTCCCGGTGTCGGTCTTCGCGAGCGAACCGCCGGTAAGGGTGATGTTGCCCGTCACTGCGTTATTGACGCTTGGGGTGTTGCCGCGCAAGAAGAGTACGGCACCGCCGGACATGGTTCCGGTGATATCACCGCTGATCGTGATGGAACCGGTTCTTCGCTATTTTCGGTGGAGCCTCAATATTGGGGTAATCGGAGTTTTCCGGCCACGAAGTAGAGCATGGTGATCAGGTGCGTTGTGGAACGGTA
>JALOTT010000313.1 GCA_025457745.1 Verrucomicrobiota bacterium | reverse complement strand
CATAAGACCCCACAAGAATATACCGATTACTTGGGCGCACTTTTCTTGCGGGGTTTGAATGACGGACGCTGGACGCTGAAAATCACAAATCCATTACAAATCTCCGTGAGGTGTGTTTCATCGGATGGTGGGCCGACGGAAACCCGGGCTCTGTCCATTCCGAACCCGCCCAACGAGATTAATTTTCCGCCTTAATCTAAATCTTTCGATTGCAAAAGACCTCAGCCAACTTTTTTATTTGGTCCTTAGTGGTACTGTCAGGCATGGTGGCAAGTTGTGATGTCAAGGATGTCACCGAACGCGGCCAGGAATTCACCGGTCCCGGATTCAGCCAAGTTGAAGGGCTTTACTACGCTGAGTTTTTGAAGCTACCGTCATTCCGAGCAAAAGTTGAAAGCGTCACAGTCGCGGAAGACAACCTCAAAGGCAGGCCCTATTTATTCGTGGCCATGGTGAAGGAGAATGGAGAGAAGGTGGGTTTGTGTGAATTGTCGCCCAACGCTCGTTTACGCGAGTGTGTTTTGAATTTGAAAACAGGAGAGTCTTATCTCTTTCCAGACGCGATTCGCATGTCTCAAACGCCCCATTCCGAAGGCAAACGATGATGTAGCGGATCCAAACGGTCAACTACGTCACACAAGAGTTGGTCAACTGGAGCAATCACAAGTTCTGTGACTGACTATGGTAACGCGAATCATTATCGCCCTAGTGACTGGATGCGCGCTTGCTTCGGCCAGCCTGCTTTATTGCCACACGAACACTGACAGCTCGTTTCGCGGTGCGCCTTTGGCGTTCCTCCAACAGGGAATGACGCTCTCTTTTGAAAGCCGATACACGGTCGATTTTAAGGCGCTGATTGTGGACGTGCTTGTCTTCTCTGTGCCCGTCTGGCTGATACTACAGCTTCTCAGAACAAAAAGGCCGACTGAAAGAGCAGTTGGTGCAGCTTGAACGTTACCCAGTGTCCCGCACAAGCGGTGTAAGGAAATCAGCCGCGCTTCCGCCTCCGTGAACTTGGGCAAGGCCGCGCGGACAGAAGTTTGCGCGCCGAATTCGCCATTGACACCTCAGCCCGAAAGGCAGATAAAGCCCACGACAATTGACACAGGAAAACCATGAAAGCGTTACTGAAAATCCTTCTCGCGCTCATCGCCCTTCTCGTCGCCACCGAAGCCCACGCGATGCGCTGGTACAGCCCAAGCACCGGGCGGTGGTTCAGCCGAGACCCAATCGGAGAAAGTGGGTTTGAGTTGCTCAGGACGAAACCTGCCTCGCCGCTGGCTGGCGAAGCGAACCGCTACCTTTTCGTTAAGAACAACCCAATGAATTATTTCGATCCACTGGGATTGGACATTTGGGTAATCCGCGACGCTTCTGGGTTGATACGCCACCGCTGGGCTGTTGGAAACAATGCCGACGGCACATATTGGTCGAGTGATTTCGGGCCAACATCAACCAGCCTGATTGGGCGTCTGAACTGCCGTGGGATTATCAATTTCGCTGCGAACACCCTTACCTTGAATCCAACGAATCTCACCTCCGATTTTGTTGTTGAGCGCCATACGGTTGTAAACCAAACGGCGACTGATGCTGCGCGAGACTATGCGAAGCAGCGTTCGGAGCGCGCCGACCAGCCACGTTTTGATGCGTGCGGAAATAATTGCATAGATTGGGCAAACGGATTGGCGAACTTTTCAATTGGACGCCAGATTCGGGACAATCTGGACAAGATCCAGAATGAAAAACCAAAGTAGCCGACACGGTTCTTGTTCTGGTCGCACGGTTGGCGCCATCGTCTTCATTGTGCTTTTGCTTGCAGTCGGTGTGTGGTTTGTCAGTGACAGAGTTGGCCGCAACGACCTCTTACAACGCGAAGCAAAATTTCTTTCAGCGAGTCGGCGAATCTGGAATCAGAATGCGTCTAGTGCCGTGCGCGACCTTCCGAGCTATAGCGTCAACAACCGTAGTGGCACTGTCGTTCTGATTAACAAAGAAGTAACCGTTGACGGTCAGAAGCAAATTGCGGAACTCGCCTGGACCAACAGTTGTTTAGGGCCGGGTGTGCTTATTGTGACCAGCAGCAATCTCTTTTTGTGGCGTGAGCCAAACGGCTCAACTCGAAAGCTGAACATCCCGAACCTGAGTCGAATCCCGATTTGGTGGTATCTGACAGATCCCTGATCAGCGCCATAAAGGGGTTTGGGCGAATTGCTTTCCCGTCACCCGCCACTTGCCACTCGTCACATTTCCATGAACCTGTTCGCCGAAATCCGGGAAGGGTTGCGAATTTCGCTGGGCACGATCCGCGCCAACAAAATGCGCGCCGGGCTGACGACGTTGGGCATCGTCATCGGCATCGTGACCGTCACCTTGATGGGCACAGTCATTGAAGGTTTGTCCCGGGCCTTCCTGACCAGCATTTCCGCCGTCGGCACGGACGTGCTATACATCCAGCGCTTCCCGTGGTTTGGTGACGAGCCGTGGTGGAAAATCCGCAAGCGCCCCGACATTTTCATTCCCGACGGCCAGGCGTTCATCCGCCAGTCCAATCCCGCCTGGACGGTCACGCTCGAATCCGTCGGCATTCGAACCCTCCAGCATGGACGGGACGTGGCCACGGGCGTCATCATGGTCGGCACGACCGAAAACGCCACGATCACGGGCGGACTGACCGTGAAGGAAGGCCACTTCCTGAGCGCCGGCGAAGTGGACGGCAGCCGACCCGTCTGCGTGGTGGGCGCGGAAATCGCAACCAACTTTTTCCCTCGAGGCGGTGCCGTTGGAAGTAGAATTCGCATTGGCGACGCGAATTATGAGGTGGTCGGCGTGCTGGAAAAACGCGGCAAATTTCTCGGCCTGGAGAACCTCGACAATACCGCCTTCATCCCGATCAGCCGGCTGGCGCGCGAATTTACGTTCTGGTCGGGCATCCGCGTCGTCGTCAAGGTCGGCAAGCTGTCGAAACTGGAGGATTCCAAGGACGAAGTCCGCAGCGTGATGCGCCGCGTGCGCCGGCTGTCACCCGGCGACGAAGACGATTTTTCCATCAACTCGTTGGAGGCCTTCATCAAGACTTTCAATCGCATGGGCAGCGTTATCGCCGGCGTGGGATTTTTCATCACCGGGTTGTCACTCTTCGTCGGCGGCATCGGCATCATGAACATCATGTTCGTGTCGGTGGCCGAGCGGACGCGCGAAATCGGCATTCGCAAAGCCGTGGGCGCCAAACGGCGGACCATTCTGGTCCAGTTTCTGATTGAAGCCGCCACCATCTGCCTGCTTGGAGGATTGATCGGATTAGTCCTGGCCTGGCTCGCCACCTTCGGGGTCAATTATTTTCTGCCGGCCTGGATGTCGTTGCCGATGGTTGGCATTGCGCTGCTGATGTCCATCCTGACCGGCGTGGTGGCCGGCTTGCTCCCCGCCTGGCGCGCGGCGCGCATGAATCCGGTGGATGCGCTCCGATCAGAATGAAACGCGATGCGTAAAGGCGCGAACAAACATCTCCTGCCCGGTAGGGCGCGGCACTCCGTGCGCGCCGCTCGTGGCAAGGTCATGCCCGGCGCGCACGGAGTGACGCGCCCTACCACACAATTGACCAAGACGCGCTTGTCGCTTTCATGAAGTCTGGCCGTCCAACATTTCTGCTCGCGGAAGCCAAAGAAAGTTGCGTGATGGCTTTCAGCGCGATCGCGGGGCATAAATTGCGCGCGGCGCTCACCCTGCTGGGTGTGGTCGTGGGCGTGTTCTCCATCATCGTGTCCATGACCGCGATGCGTGTGCTGCAAAACAACATTGAAGTGGAGTTGAGCGGACTGGGCGCGCATACCTTCACGGTGGATAGACACCCCGTCATTTCGTTTGAAGGGCCGAAGGGTTGGGAAAAATACCGGCGGCGCAAGCCGCTCACGTTGCAGATCTACGAACAACTGCGTGACCGCGCCACCCTCGCCGCCGCGGTCGGGGCACAGGAGGATTTTCGCCAGGCGGAGGCGTCGTCGGCGACCATCACCACCGATCCTGACGTGGCGTTGACCGGCGTGACCCCGGAAGTTTTCGTCTGCCGCAACTGGGTGGTCGGCGAGGGGCGCGGCTTGTTGCCCGGCGATATTGACAGTGCGCGTTTCGTCTGTGTGATCGGCGACAAACTGGCCAAAAAACTTTTTCCGCGCGGCTCGCCGGTGGGCCAGTCCATCAAGTTCGACGGCTTAAAATACCGTGTTATTGGAGTGCTCGAAGCCTCCACCGGCATGGGCGAAGGGGCGGACAACTTCATCGCCGTGCCCATCACGGTGGGGTTCAGCCGTTATGGCGGTCTCACCCGGCGCAATTTGATCCTTTACGTCCAGGCCCGCGACCAGGCCAGTTACGATGACACCGTGGACCAGGTGCGCGGCGTTTTGCGCGCCGTCCGCAAAGTGCCGCCCGGCGAGCCGGATGATTTCGAAATTTCGTCCAACGATTCGCTGATCGCACAGTTCCGCAATCTGACCCTGGCCATTCGTGTGGGCGTGGCCGTGGTCAGTTCCATCGCGTTGCTCGCGGCCGGCATCGGCATCATGAACATCATGCTCGTGAGCGTGACGGAGCGGACGCGGGAAATCGGCGTCCGCCGCGCCGTTGGCGCCAAAAAACGCAACATCATGACGCAATTCATCGCGGAGGCCGTGGTGCTGTGCGAGGTTGGCGGCGTGATTGGGGTGGCGCTGGGCGTGGTGGGCGGCAACGCCGTGGCGCTGTTCCTGGAAGTTCCCCCCGCGTTCCCGGTTGACTGGATGGTGCTGGGGGTGGTGATTTGCTCTGTGGTCGGCATCGTGTTCGGAACTTATCCGGCTTACAAAGCGGCGAACCTCGATCCGATTGAGTCGTTGCGATACGAGTGAATCTGACTTGAGAGTTGCCGTTGCGCGGGCGGGCTGTATGCGGTAACATTTCCCGGCATGAAAATCCTAGTGGCAAAACCGAAACGCGGTTTTCAATTATTCCTGCGTTTCGACGACGGAACTTCCGGCACGGTGAATCTTTCGGACTTCGCCGGCCGGGGAGTTTTTGCCGCGTGGGACCAGGCGG
>JALOTT010000030.1 GCA_025457745.1 Verrucomicrobiota bacterium | reverse complement strand
GACGTTCTTCGCGGCGACGAATGACGTGGAGTTTTTCGCCACGCGACGGCTGTTGATCGAGAAAGTGCAACGGGTAAGCGAACCATGACCAACATGAATCCGAATGAATTTCTGAAAGCGGTGGACCATGCCGCCGGCATGAATGACCGCTGGTTGTTCCTGGCGGCCTTCTGCCTGCTGCTGGTCGGCGGCGGCATCGTGATTTACTGGCTCGTGCGCCAACTGCAAATCGTTCTCGCCGATCACAAGGAGTTGCGCGAGGCGCATCACTCCGCGCTCGCTCAAATCATCGACAAGCAAAGTGAGACCTCACTGAAGCTGGCCGTCTGCATTGACCACAACACCGCCGCGCTCAACGAATGCGCGTTTGAGCTGCGGCGATTCCAGGAAAGTGCGAGCCGCACGGGCCATTGATTATTGGCGCGAGTTGCAAAGGCAAATTTATGAAAAACGTGATTATGATCATTCTGGCGCTGGCGTTGGCCGGCTGCGCAAACCCGAAACCGCTCAAGGGCGGCAAGGCCACGACGCTGAGCAAACCTAGTCAGGGCGTTGAGCAAACCGTCGTGCAATCCGACAACCCGGCGCAAGCGTCGCGGCAGGATCAGGAGGTCGTGAAGGTAAAGACCTACACCGTGCCCGCCGGTTCGCGACTGGAAGAAACGAAAGTCGTGGCCGTGGACGCCGGACCGCCGGTGACAAATCTGCAATCCCTGGTAATCAGCGCGCCGATGCCGGTGGTGGAGCGTGAAGAGACGCGAGCCAAGACCGAGCTTGGCGCGGCGCAGAAGGACACGGCGCGTGATTTGGGGGCCAAGCTGTCGAGCTTGAAAGGCATCGTGTGGGTGGGCGTCGCCCTGTTTGTGTTCGGCCTGGCCTCCATCTTCTATCCGCCGCTGAAGCTCATCGTTGGCAGCGTGACGACCAGTGCGGCGATTCTCGTCGGCGGCTTGGCGCTGATGGTCTTACCGACGCTGTTGGTAGGAAACGAGCTGGTCATTCTTGCGGTCGTTCTGATGGGCGTTGGCGGGTGGTTTTTGGCTCACCGGCATGGACAGCTTCGCGGGTTGGTGGACGCCAACAAAAATGGAATTGATGACCGGCTGGAAACATCGGTGAAGGAGAAAGGACAATTATGAATCGCACGTTCAACGCAAACCCACACCCTGGCATCGGTGACCGTTTTCTCCCTGCCTGCCTGGATGCCGATGCCGCCGCACGCTATTTGGGCTGGCCGGCTTATTTCATGCCGTTGCTAGCCCGGGCCGGTCATTTGAAACCATTGGGCAAGCCGGGCCAGAATGCCCGCAAGTGGTATGCAACCGTCGAGCTGGAGCGGGTGGGCCGTGATGCCGTCTGGTTGGACAAGGCGATTCGCATTGTGGACCGGCTGGTGCGCGAGGCCAACGGCGCCAAAAAAGGCAAGCGGCTCGAAAGCCCCTTGCCTGGTGATGCCAGTTTGAATTGAGTCGCAATCAGGCAACGGCTGCTTCCGCCTCGTTGCGTTTCTCGTATTCCTCCAGCGACGGGATTTTCACCAAGGCCCGCTTCGCGTAAGCGCGATGCACGGCTTTGGAGTTGTGGCCCAAGTTCTCCATCGCGAACCGCTCCGGCATCCCGGCCGTCTTGGCACGCTCGGCCCAGGCATACCTGTAACTGTGCAAGGTCACGCCTTTGATCTCCAGTTGTCGGCAGCGCTGCTTGAATTCCGTCGCCCGGTCGCCCGCGCGAACGGTGGACAGATAGGGCAACAACGGGCCTTCGCTGGGCAGGTCTTTCAGCAGGTTCAAAGCTTCGCCGCCGAGATGCACCAGCACGGGCACACCAGTTTTCTTACGGATGAAACTGACCGTGTTGTTCTGCCAGTCCACGTCTTCACCCTTGAGCAACGCGATGTCGCCCTGGCTGCCGCCCAGATGCCAGCACAACTGGTAGAGCATTTTGCGTTCGGAATTCACTTCCGCCGCGATGATCTTCTGATGCTCGGCCAGCGTGATAGCGCGTTTCTCCTTGTAGTGAACGGCCGGCCACTGGCGGCGAGGGATGACGGTGGCGGGCAGCCAGTTCATGTCCACGGCGAAGTTGTGCAGCCGGCGCAAATAAACGTTGGTGGACACGCGGCCTTGCTTCATCACTTCAAGGAGATGCTCGGCTTGCGTCTCAATCAGCACGCGCTTGCGAATCGAATCGAACGCCTTGTCCTTGGCGGCGGAAACCCAGCGGTCGTGGGTCGGCCCGGCTTTGAGCTTGATGATTTCGTCCATGACGTGCTGCCAGTTGCGCTGGCTCACCATCGGATCACTGTGCTTGAGGTATACCCGGGCGAGGCCGAGATTCATCGCGGGTTGCTTGCCTGCTTCATTCAACGCGAGCAGCAGCCGAGTGGCTTGGGCTTTATCCTTCGTCTTGAGGCTCTCGAAGGTTTTGGTGGTGTTATCAAAAGCGTAATAAACGCTTTTGCGACGGAGGAACAGACGGTAACGATTTTTCATGGCTCGTTCAGAGTCGAGCTTATCTCCTCCTCGAATCACGCGGTTAGCCCAATGTGGCATCACGTAGCCACAAAGTGGAAACAATCTGGCACAAGGTCCAAACTGTTAGCCAAACCGTTAGCCATTGGCTTTCCGAACCTCCTAATTCGTTGCTGCACACGCAGCTAGAGCTGGAGGCGAGGGTCGGAATCGAACCGACGAATGAGGCTTTTGCAGAGCCCTGCCTTACCACTTGGCTACCCCGCCACCGTTCCAATGCAGCTTAATTCGCCCCGCGCCCAGCGCAAGCGCAAGTTTCCCACGCCTTCAGCCGCCGAAGCCAAGCGCGCGACGACACTTCCACAATTCCTGCGGCTTGAAAATTCCAGCAGGCGTGATGACGCCGGTAATCAACTCTGCAGGCGTCACGTCGAAGCCCGGATTCCGCGCACCGCTGGTCGGATTCGCCACGCGCACATAGGCGCGCCGTCCGGATTGCCGATTCGAAATCGCTCCCCATGCGCCGAGTACTTCGCTTTCGTGCCGCTCTTCGATGGGAATGTCGAAGCCGGATTTCAATTTCCAGTCAATCGTCGAAAGCGGAATCGCCACGTAAAACGGAATCCCGTGCCGCTTCGCCAGCACCGCCTTCGTGTAAGTGCCAATCTTGTTTGCCACCTCGCCGGTGCGGCCCAGCGTGCGGTCACTGCCCACGATCACCAGATCAATTTCGCCGCGCTGCATCAGATGCCCGGCGGCGTTATCGGCAATGACTTCGTGCGAGATGCCCTGCTGCGCGAGTTCCCAGGCGGTGAGCGTCGCGCCTTGCGAACGCGGGCGGGTTTCGTCACAAAAGACGTGAAACTTTTTTCCTGCGGCCTGCGCGGCATAGATCGGCGCGGTGGCCGAACCGACGTCCACAAAAGCCAGCCAGCCGGCGTTGCAGTGCGTGAGAATTCTCGTGCCGTTGCAAATCAGCTTCGCGCCGTGCCGCCCGATCTGCTCGCAATGCTGGACGTCTTCGTTGGCGAATTCCTCAGCGGCGGCGAGGGCGATGGCCTGTTGTTCCTCCACGGATTTCCCACGCCGCATCGCGTGCCGCACGTCGTTCATCGCATTAACCGGGTCAACCGCCGTGGGCCGTGCGGATTGAAGCGTGTCGTAAACTTGTTCGACGTGGCGGGAAAATTTCTTGAGGTCGCGGCCACGAAACGCGCGCGCCCCTTGGGCCAGACCGTAAGCCGCCGCGGCGCCGATGGCGCCCGCGCCCCGCACAATCATGTCGCGGATGGCGGCGGCGGTTTCGCGGAAGTCCCGCGTGGCGGCGATTTCAAACTGGTGGGGCAACAGGCGTTGCTCGATCAGCAAGACGGCGTTGCGATTTGCGTCGAAGGTGACGGTGCGGTAAGGCCGCGTCTGGCCGCGGATGATGACGTTCATGGCTTGATTCGTTGAAGCGTTAAAGCGGCGATCTCAAACGTGTATCAATCCTTCACACTTTAACGCTTCAGCGCACGGCATTTTTCATCTGGCGGATTCTGTCTTCGATGCGCTGATAAAGCGGGTGTTTGCGCAGCTTGCGCAGATCGGGGTCCTTGGCCAGCCAGTTGAAGTCGTGGTAGCCGAGGCTCAGGGCCTTTTCCAGCGTCTCGGCGGCGCGGTCGAACTGATCGGTGAGCGCGTAACTGCAGGCGAGATTGTAGAACACCAGCGGGCTGCCGGGTTCGAGGTGCGCGAGCCGTTCGTCCACCTGGAGGCCCTCGACGAACCGGCCGCGTTGGGTGTAATGGTCGCCCAACAATTGCAACGCGTCCACGTAGCCGGGGTCACGCCGCACGAGGCCCTCGATGAATCCAATCCGCACGTCGAGATCCCGCTGTTCGGCGGGGGTCATCTTTTTTGGGGCACTGCTTTTGACCGGCATATAACGCTGCGGAGTCTCCCGAAGTCGCATCGCCAAGTCAAGCACGACAGCAGGACAGCAGGGCGGCGGGATCGTTTTGCTCGCAAATCAGGAATCGCACTGCGCACGCAGTTCTGCCAGAGTAGCCGCGGCTATGAACTGCTTCGTCACCGGCGCGTCGGGTTTCATCGGCTCGAACCTCGTCCATGAACTCGTCGCACGCGGGCATCACGTGAAGGCGCTGCTCCGGCCGCAGAGCGATTTACGCGGGTTGGCCGGTGTGGATTTCGAACACGTGGACGGCGACCTGAGCGACCGCGCGAAGCTCCGGGACGCGCTTTACGGTTGCGATTGGTGTTTTCACGTTGCGGCGAGCTACCACCTCTGGCTGCGCGACTACCGCCCGATGTACGCCGCCAACGTCGAAGGGACGCGCAACGTCATCGAGATTGCCAGCGCGATGGGCTGCTCACGCATCGTTTACACGAGCACCGTGGGCTGCATCGGGTTGCCGAAGCAACGCGACGGCAAGGTCGTTCCAACGGACGAAACCGCGCCGGTTTTAGAAGCGCAGATGACCAACCACTACAAACGCTCGAAATGGCAGGCCGAGCAGGTCGCCGTCGAACTCGTGCGCAAAGGCCTGCCAGTCGTGATCGTCAACCCGACCGCGCCCGTCGGCCCGCGCGACGTGAAGCCCACACCCACCGGCCAGATCATCGTGGATTTTTTGAACCGTGCCATGCCGGCGTATCTCGACACTGGCTTGAACTGGGTTCACGTGCGCGACGTGGCGGTCGGACACATCCTCGCCGCGGAAAAGGGACGAATCGGCGAACGTTACATCCTCGGCCACGGGGAGGGCAACTGGACGATGCGCGAAGCGTTCGCCGTGCTCGAAGAAATCTCCGGCGTCCGCGCGCCGCGAACGCGAATTCCGTATTGGGTCGCGCTTATTGCGGCTTATGCGAATGAAGCCGTCTCCGCTGTCACGGGCAAGCCGCCGAAAGCCCCACTGGCGGGCGTGCGCATGGCGAAATACAAGATGTTTTTCAATCCGGAAAAAGCGATTCGCGAACTGGATCTGCCGCAGACGCCGCCGAAACAGGCTTTGGCCGATGCGGTGGAGTGGTTTCGGGCGAACGGCTATGTGAAACGATGAACTGGCTCGCAACCATTTCGGGTTGCGTGGCGCTGGTTGTCTTGGCCGGTTGCCGTTCCAAAACGGCTGCGCCTCCGAATCAATTCGATTATCAGCGGCAATGTGCGGCAATCGAAGAGCGCGCGGCGCGGATCTTCACGAACGCCGTCCTGCTAAAGCCGCGCGAAACCGTCCCGGCCACGAATCTTGCCTTCACCCTTGCGCCGCTCCTGGTTCAAGAGGTCGCGGATTCGGGCATGGGGTCGAACAGTGGCCCGGCGACGGTCTATTACCAGCTTGGCGCGGTTCAAATTGGAGAAATCACTCGGTCCCAAATGACTTATCTGTGGTCTTGCAGCGATGAAAAAAGGCTGCCGCGTGGCGTTCGGCTCACGCTTGACTCAAACGGGCTGCCGGTGATCTGGGAAGTTTTGGACGACCGGTCTGGCCCACGGGTCATGTTTGTTTCGCAGTTGTTGGAGAAGAGGGCGCGGGCGACGTACGGTGCCCCGGCGGCGGGAAGACGATTTGCCGTTGAGTCGGAACTCGCTTCGGCCCCAGACGTGGTTGTCGCGCGCGTGAATGACGACGGCCCGGTGGCGATGGGGCCAATCGTTCATTTGACGGCGCCGCGCGGTGACATCAACGCGGTGATTTGCCGTTGCATGCCTACCCAGATCCATCAGCTGGTGAGGACTGATTACTACGAACTGAAACCGCTATCGGCCGTGACGAATCTCAATCTTGAAATCTTGGAAACGAGGCGCTGTCTCATTGACGAACTGCGCCTGCCGGTGAACTTTTGAGGCGATGCGCCAGCCTCAATTTGAAATCAGCCGGAAGAATTGCTGTACGCCGGTGATGGAATTTGTGTAAGGACTCGTCGCGCTGGGGAGGTTGGTGAACTGGCCAGTAATGGCGGGCGCGGATTGCAAAACGAACCCGGCGGCATTGGCTGGCCACGTCAAAACAACATTGGTTTCGGAACGGACTATTTTCAGTTGCGGTGGCTGCAACGAAAGACTGAACAGCGTGCCATTACCCGAAGTGCCTCCAAGAGGGGTCGTCCCATACAGTGTCCGGCCCGACAAGATCAACCCAGCCTGTGGTCTGGCTCCGTCGCTGTTGGTTGAATTTGAGAGCGCCGAGAATGTGTACAGGGTCGTAAAGTCTGAACCATCGGTGTTGATGGCGAAAATGGTGCCACGGCCCGAACTGCCACCAAGAGATGTCGTTCCGTACAGAGTGTTGCCGGATAGAACCAATCTGCCATATGGAATGGCTCCGTCGCTGTTCGGCAATGCTCCGTCGGGCGAATTTGAGACCGCCGAGAATTTATACAGGTTCGTAAAACCTGTTCCATCAGTGTTCATGGCAAACACGGTTCCACTGCCCGAACTGCCGCCAAAAAGCGTCATTCCATAAAGGGTATTGCCCGACAGAATCAATCCGCCCTGCGGATTGGCTCCGTCACTGTTGGTCTTGAACGGAGGACTACCGACGCTGGCGGCGAAATTATGGAGATTTGTAAATCCCGTGCCATCTGTGTTGATGGCGAAAATGGTGCCATTGCCCGAACTGCCGCCATAGTTTGCCGTTCCGTATAGCTTGCCGCCCGACACAACCAATCCGGCCTGCATACCATTTCCGTCGGAGGCTGGAATGAAGCTGTGCAGATTGGTGAAACCGGTGCCGTTGGTGTGGATGGCGAAGACGGTGCCGCCTCCGGGCGGGCCGCCGATGGAGGCTGCCCCGTAGAGGATACCGCCGGACAAAACGAGATCCGAATAGGGGTTAGCTCCCTCGCCGTTAATAAGGAAGTTTGTGACGAACGGAAAACTATGCAGGTTCGTAAACCCGGTGCCGTTGGTGCTGAGGCAGAAAAACGTGCCGTAACCCGCATCGCCGCCCTCCTTGGCTGTCCCGTACAGGGTGCTGCCGGATAAGATCAAATTGGCATACGGTTTCGACCCATCGCTGTTGGGAGACCCACTATCGAAATAGGCTGTTGCCGCAAAACTGTGCAGGTTTGTGAAACCGGTTCCGTCGAAATTCATGGCGAAAACCGTCCCTCTTCCAAAACTGCCACCGGTCATCGTTGTCCCGTACAGCGTCGCGCCCGACAAAATTAAGGCAGCCTGCGACACCGCTCCATCGCTATTGGCGGTAACTGGATAGCCGCCAACGAAAGAAACTTGAGGACCAGCGAAACTATGCAGGGTCGTAAAGATCTGCGCTGTCACGCAGTTCGCCAAGAACAAGCCGAAACCGGGAATCAGAGCATGCAGGACGAGGATTATTCTTCTCATCTTCTTCAAAGCTTCCCAAAGCCAGTGGCATTATCGGTGGGATCGCTTGTGCAGGCAACGCATTTTCACAATCGAATTCTCGATGATCAGCTCGCCGGGAAAATCCCGTTCTTGCGCTGGTCGTCGCGTTTGGAATAATGCCCGCGCTATGGCACACGTAAAACTACACATTCCGGGACCGGTTGAAGTCAGCGAAAAAACCTTCAAGGCGCTTTGTTCGCCGATGATCGGGCATCGCGGGCAGGGCTTCAAAGACCTTTACGCCAAAATCCAACCGCAGTTGCAGCAATTGCTTTCGACGAAACAACTCGTCTATCTCTCCACCTCCAGCGCGTGGGGCGTGATGGAGGGCGCGGTGCGCAACCTCGTCGCCAAGAAAGTCCTCAACTGCATGTGCGGCGCGTTTTCGGACAAGTGGAACGATGTGTCCAAGCGCTGCGGCAAGGACGCCGAGGCGTTGCAAGTGCCGTGGGGTTCACCCATCCGCGCCGACGCGGTGGACAAGAAGCTCGCCACCGGCCAGTTCGACGCGCTGACAGTGATCCACAACGAGACCTCGACCGGCGTGATGAGTCCGATAGGTGAAATCGCCGCGCTCAAGAAAAAATATCCTGATGTGATGTTCATCGTGGACACGGTCAGTTCGATGACCGCCGTGCCGCTGAAATTCGATGAACTAGGCATTGACGTTTTGCTGGCGGGCACGCAGAAAGCGTTCGCACTGCCGCCGGGCACGGCCATTTTTGTTTGTTCACCCGCCGCGCTTGCGAAAGCAGCGACGGCCAAGGACCGCGGTTATTACTTCGACTTCGTCGAGTTCCAAAAAAACGCCGAGCAAAGCATGACACCCAGCACGCCGAGCATTCCGCACATTTATGCGCTGAGTTCCAAGCTCGACGAGTTCTTTGCTGAGGGGCTGGAGAATCGTTACGCCCGCCATCGCAAGACGAACCAGATGACGCGCGATTGGGCGGCGAAGCACGGCTTTACGCTGTTCGCGGAAAAAGGTTTCGAGTCGCTCACGCTTACTTGCGTGAGCAACGGCGCGAGGCCCAGCGGTCGTACCGTGGATGTGCCGAAGCTCCAGAAGTTGGCCAAAGACCAGGGCTTCCTGATTGACGGCGGCTACGGAAAAATCAAGGGCACGACGTTCCGCATCTCCAACATGGGTGACGAGACGGAAGCGACGATGGGCCAGTTGTTCGCCGCGCTCGACAAGGCGATGGCGCAGCTTTAGTGGGGCAGTCGTCCCGACTGCCAACGTTCCACCGGCCGTCCCGGCTGGTGGAAGTGGCTGCGGGCGGGACGCCCGCAGGGAACGTCACAGGCCGGAGGCCTGCGCCACTGCGCTTTGATTCCGCCTGGCGTTCCTCCAGAATCCATGTGTGCAAACCGCCGGCTACAAACTCATCCAACTCGCCAACGGCGCGCACAGCCTTCATTCGCTGGCGCACGGTGAAACTTTTCATCCCGTCATCGGCCCGGTTGCCGAAGCCGAGGCGCTGTACGTCAACCAACTCCAACTCCGCGAGCGGCTCAAGCATCACTCCGGCGAATTCGTGATTTGGGACGTCGGCCTCGGGGCCGCCGCCAACGCGCTCACCGTCCTGCGCGCCACCCGCGGGCTGCCCTGCGCGATCCGACTTCTGAGCTTTGACTGCACGATCGAGCCGCTGGAATTTGCGCTGACTCATGCGGCCAAGCTCGGCTACTTCAGCGGCTACGAAAATCATCTCCAGGAATTATTGCGCGCCCACCGGGTCGCGTTCACCGAAGGTCCGCAATCCGTGGATTGGGAGTTGCACCTGGCGGATTTCCCGTCATTGCTGGCGCAACCCGGCGCGCGGAATCTGCCCAAACCCCACGCCATCCTGTTCGACGCCTTTTCGCCCGCCAAAAATCCCACGATGTGGACGCTGCCGCTGTTCACCAACCTGTTTCGACGGCTCGACCCGCACCGCCCTTGCGCGCTGCCGACGTATTCCCGCAGCACGATCCTCCGCGTCACGTTGCTGCTGGCGGGATTTTATGTCGGGGTCGGCCACGCCACCGGCGAGAAGCAGGAAACGACGATTGCCGCCAACACGCCCGCTTTGCTCCCCAAACCGCTGGACCGCCGCTGGCTGGAGCGCGCCCGTCGCTCGCACAGCGCCGAGCCCATGATGGAAGCGGTGTATCGCATCGCACCGTTGACGGCGGAATCCTGGAACAAGCTGCAGGCGCACCCGCAGTTTCAACCGTAGCGATACGGCTTCTCCATCGGAAATGAGTTGGGCAAGTGCCGCACCTCACGCACCGCACCGTCGGCCAGTAAAATTTCCACAATATCGAAGCGGATTTTTACCTGCGGATTCTTCAGTAACTTCAAATAATCCAGCGCGGTTTGGGAAAGCAGTCGTCGCTTGCGCGCGTCCACGGCGGCGGCGGGGCGCGTCCATTCCTCGGAGGAACGCGTTTTCACTTCAGCGAACACCAGGCAGTCGTCGTCGCGGAAAATCAGGTCAATCTCACCCCGCGCGGAGCGGAAGTTGGCCGTGAGAAATTTCAGGCCGCGCTTGCGGAGATATTTCTTCGCCGCGCGCTCGCCGAGTTCGCCGCGCCGCAAGTGCTCCGGTTTTTCCGGAGGACGCAGCCAGTTTTTTATGTGTTGGGCGAGATTCATGGCGGTGATTTGAGTCCGGTGGTCGCAAGTTCGGTTGTGTCTTTCTATAGCCGCCACCAGGCCAAAGACAATGTTATATTCCCGACCCGGAAACCGTCCGCAATTTCCAGTCACGCCCATCAGCGAGCGCGCGCTTGCAAACCGGGCCGCTCCCGGCATAGTTCACGCAAGTATGCCACTGATCAAAGTCAATCGAATCAACCGCGGCGGCGAAATTGTGCTCAACAGCCAGCACATCGTATTCATTGAAACGGAAGCCCGAAGCACGACTGTCCACATGACAGACGGGCTGCTTTTTTCGGTGGAGGAAACACCGGCGGCCATCGCCGACGTGGTCGAGCGTTTGGAAAGCGACCGGATCAAGAACGGGATTGTGGAAAGCAGTCCGGGCGGCAAACCGCCAGGTTGAAGGTTTTGCGGCCAGGTTCACCGCGGCAATTTTCCAAGCCGACATTCAGTCATGAAGACCGCGGCCATCATCGGCGCATCCGACGACCGGCGCAAATACGGCAAGAAAGCGGCGCGCGCCTTTGTGCGGCAGGGCGACAAAGTGTTTGCGGTCAATCCGAAGGAGAAAATCATCTGGGGTTGAGTCCGCTACCCGCCGCAATAGCCGGCTCGCAAAAAACTCCCAACGGACTTGCGGCACCGCCAATCGGGATTACTTTCCCGGTGACAAACCGGAAATGCCTCGTATGAAAACCGAAAATCCGCAAGTCATTCAACAGCCCACGACGTTCACGCCCGGTATCACCAAGGGCATGGTGCGGCAGCATGCCTATGAGTTGTTTCGCGACAAGCTGCCCGCGCATCCGTTGACGCTGCAAGACTGGGTGCTGGCCGAAAAAGACCTCGTGAACTCGCGGGAAGCCGATCAGGCGAAAAGCTGACGGCGTCGCGGAATTTACTGCGCCGGTGCGGGCCAAAGGCCCGTAAAAGGGTTGCGTCCGTGCTGGCGCAGTATCGTTTTGCCTTCGGCCCTAACCCAGCCAACCGGGCCTGCTTTAGGAAAAATCATCCGGCCCCGCCGGTTTTCGCTGGATCGCCTTTCATCAACGCGACCGCGTAATCGCGGTTCATCTTGGAAATGAATTGAAGGGAAATCCCCTTTGGACAAACAGCTTCGCAGGCAGCCGTCACGGTGCAATTACCAAAACCCTCCGCGTCCATCTGCCGCACCATGCTCAAGGCGCGCTGGTCCTTCTCCGGCTTGCCCTGCGGCAACAGGTTCAAGTGCGAAACCTTGGCGGCCACGAAGAGCATCGCGCTGGCGTTCTTGCACGCGGCCACGCACGCGCCGCAACCGATGCACTGGGCCGCGTCCATGGCCATGTCGGCGCGGTGCTTGGGCACCGGCATGGCGTTGGCCGGGGGCGCAGAGCCAGTGGCCACCGAAATGAAACCGCCAGCCCGGATGATGCGGTCGAACGCGCTGCGATCGACAATCAGATCTCTGATGACGGGAAACGCCCTGGCGCGGAACGGTTCAACGACGATGATGTCGCCATCCTTGAAGCTGCGGACGTAGGTCTGGCAGGTGGCGACCCTGGATTCCGGACCATGCGGTTCGCCGTTGATGACGCAACCGCAACTGCCGCAGATGCCTTCCCGGCAATCGCTGTCAAATGCAATCGGGTCTTCACCACGTTTGGTCAATTCCTCGTTGACCACATCCAACATTTCCAGAAAAGACATGTTGGGGTTGAGGTCTTTGGCCTCGTACTCGACAAAGCGCCCTTCGCTCAGTGCGTTCCGTTGTCGCCAGACTCGCAGTTTGAGGTTCATCACTTGTAACTCCTCTGCGCGAAATGGGCTTCCTCGTAGGTCAACGGCTCTTTGTGCAATACGGGGGGCTTGTCTGCGCCGGCGAATTCCCAAGCGGCGACATGCGCGAACTTCTCGTCGTTGCGGAGACATTCGCCTTCGGGAGTCTGGTGCTCTTCGCGGAAATGGCCGCCGCAGGATTCGTCGCGCATCAACGCGTCGTAGGCGATCAATTCTCCGAGTTCCAGGAAGTCGGCCACGCGACCGGCGCGTTCGAGGGATTGGTTGAGTTCCTCGCCCTCGCCAGGCACGATCACGTTCTTCCAGAATTCCTCACGGATGGCGCGAATAGCCTGGAGGGCTTCTTTCAGACCGGCTGCGTTCCGTGACATGCCGCACCGTTCCCAGAGTATTTTGCCGAGCTCCTTGTGGAATTCGTCAATCGTGCGTTTGCCGCGGATCGCCAACAGTTTCTTGATGCGCCCATCGGTATCACGCTCGGCCTGTTTGAACTCGGCCGCATCAATCGTGGGGCTGGCTTGCTTCGCGGTCGCCAAGTAATCTCC
Source organism: Verrucomicrobiota bacterium (assembly GCA_025457745.1). Taxonomy (GTDB): domain Bacteria; phylum Verrucomicrobiota; class Verrucomicrobiia; order Limisphaerales; family JADLHS01; genus JALOTT01. The sequence continues at coordinate 4,085 of JALOTT010000030.1, read as the reverse complement.
AACGGTGTAAGGCAGGATAAAGTAACCGTCAGCGAAACCCTGCATCAGCGCACTTGCGCCCAGGCGGTTGGCGCCGTGGTCGGCGAAGTTGGCTTCCCCGATGACAAAGAGCCCGGGCAGAGTGCTCATGAGATTGTAGTCCACCCACAACCCGCCCATCATGTAATGAATCGCAGGATAAATCCGCATCGGGGTGCCGTAGGCATCTTCACCCGTAATCTCGTGATACATCTCGAAAAGATTCCCGTACCGTTCCTGGATGGTCTCTTTGCCCAGCCGCTGGATGGCGTCGGCGAAATCGAGGTAAACGCCGCGTTTTCCCGGTCCGACGCCGCGGTCCTCGTCGCAGACGCGCTTGGCCGCGCGTGAAGCAATATCGCGGGGCGCCAGATTGCCGTAGGCCGGATACATTCGCTCGAGATAGTAATCGCGGTCTGCCTCGGGAACGTCGCCGGGCGCGCGTTGATCGCCAGCCCGTTTCGGAACCCAGACGCGACCGTCATTGCGCAATGACTCCGACATCAGGGTCAACTTGGCCTGGTAATCTCCCGTAACGGGGATGCAAGTGGGGTGAATCTGGGTGAAACATGGGTTGGCAAAGCCAGCGCCCTTTTTGTAGGCGCGCCAGATGGCGGTGACGTTGGAGCCTTGCGCATTCGTCGAAAGGTAGAAGGCGTTGCCGTAACCGCCCGTGGCCATCACAACCGCATCGGCGGCGTACGGGGAGATTTTCCCGGTGATCAGATCGCGCGCGACAATCCCTTTGGCGTGCCCGTTGACCACCACCAGTTCGAGCATCTCGGTGCGCGGAAACATCTGAATAGTGCCGAGGGCAATCTGGCGGGACATTGCCTGATAAGCACCCAGAAGCAATTGCTGGCCCGTCTGCCCGCGCGCGTAGAACGTCCGCGACACCTGGGCGCCGCCGAACGAGCGGTTGGACAGGTAGCCGCTGTACTCGCGGGCAAACGGGACGCCTTGAGCCACGCATTGGTCAATGATGTTGAGGCTGACTTCGGCCAGCCGATACACGTTGGCCTCGCGGGAACGGAAGTCGCCGCCTTTGATCGTGTCGTAAAACAGGCGGTACACACTGTCGCCGTCGTTCCGGTAGTTCATCGCGGCGTTGATGCCGCCCTGTGCCGCCACGCTATGCGCGCGTCGCGGACTATCCTGGAAGCAGAAGGACTTGACGCGGTAGCCGAGTTCGGCCAGGGAGGCCGACGCGGAGGCGCCCGCCAAGCCCGTGCCGACCACGATGATGTTGTAGCGACGCTTGTTGAGCGGGCTGACCAACTTGATTTCGTGCAGGTGTTTCTCCCACTTCTGGGCGAGCGGGCCGGAAGGAATTTTGGCGTCGAGTTTCATGCTACTTCAACCCCTCCTTTCCAAAACCGCAAAGCACAGCCACGGGAATTGAAACGTAGCCGAGAAAAATTACCCATGCGATGATCTTCGCGGATGTGTCGACAGCCGTCGCCCAGTAGTGGGTCTTCAGCCCAAGCGATTGGAACATCGCGCGCGCGCCGTGGCTCAGGTGCATACAGAGCAGCCCTATCGCCACGATGTAGAACCCGGACACGAGCGGTTGCTGAAAGCCAAGGATCACCATCGCGTAAACATCATGGCGTCCCTGCTCATCGCGCAACGCGAGAAAATCTTTCCCGGCAAGATTGATTGCCTGCACCTGCACCGTGAAATGCAGCAGGTGGTAAATAATGAAAGCCGCGACAATGAGTCCGCTCATCAACATCGTCCGTGACGCGTAGCTCGCCGCCGGCTCCGCCGGCTCGACCAGGTAACCCACGGGTCGCGCCGCCTTGTTTTCCCGCGAAACCCTTGCCGCCGACCAGACATGCAGCACCAGCAGCAAGATCAATCCGAAACGCACCGGCCAGATGATTTCCAGATTCGTCTGGAGAAAATGGCCGTAGCGGTTGATGGCTTCGGGGCCGAGAAAGACCTGCAAGTTGCCCACCATGTGTCCGGCCACGAACAAAACAAGGAGTGCGCCGGTCGCCGCCATGACAAATTTCTTGCCCAGTGACGATCTAAAAAGGTTTGCGGTGCTGCTCATCCGAAATTGCTTTGTTCCGCCGACGGGCCGCGAACGCCTCTTCAGGCGCGCGAACCTTAAAAAGGTTAGCCTTTTCTGTCAATCAGACGATGCTGACATCAGACGAGGCTGACATCAGACGAGGCTGATATATGAACCGGTTTTTAATCCGCTTCTGCTGCTAATACATGAGGCAGGCCATCAAACCAGGGTCCGCAAGTCGAGCAGTGACTTGATCTGGCGGTCGTGAACCGCTCCGGCCTAGCGCTCGATTTGCGCTGCCTGCAAGCCCGCCGCGCACGCACCCTGCACGTCCATCTCAAAACTGTCGCCCACGTGCAAAATCGGACGGGCGGGTATGCCGGGTTGTCTCGCGGCCGCCTCAACAACCGCCGGAGCCGGCTTGCTTGCGCCCACTTCGCAGGAAACGACAATGGAATAGAACCGTTCCGCCAGCTTGAGCTGATTCTGCAGCGGCCGAAGGTGGTCGTCCCCATTGGAAATCGCCCCCAACCGCAGCCCGCGGCGCCGGAGCGAGGTGAGCGTCGGCTCAACGTCGGCATAGCTCCGCCACGCGCTCGCGCACCGTCGCGGCAGCTCGCGGCCGGCAAGGTGGAAACCGTTTTGCCATGTAACCTTCTGCTTTCCAGAAAACAATCTGCGCCCATCTGCGTTCATCTGCGGATGATAGGATCAATGAAGTTGGTCTTGCCACCGCCGGCGTGATACTGCACCAAACGATGCCCGCCGCCGGGACGAATTCGACCACGGACGTGAAGCCGGAGACGAAGTCCGGCGAGGTCCCGCGCCGCAAGTTGGGTCGCACCGGCGAAATGGTTTCGACCATCGGCGTCGGCGGGCACAGCGTATCGGTCACGCCAATATTTTTTTGGTCTACGCGGGGCTGACGTTTGCGGTGGCGATCCTGTTCTGCCTCGTCGCCGCACGCTATCGCTATCGTGACGCGGTGGCGACACGGGGCAAATGAACGGCCAAATCAACTTCGCCCACTTCGCACAGCGTCTTGCCGGCACGCGAGCCGGGTTCCTGACGCACAAATGATGCTTACCGGCGTACGGCCTGCGAGCGGAGCACCTGCGAAACCTGCGCGTAACCGCTGCGCTTGATCGCCTCGTTGCTGATGATTACGAGCTGGTACGGGCCGTCGGTGATGCGTCCGCTCAAGTTCACCGTCCGCTGAACGCGTGAACCCTTTTGCGGGCGATCTGATGTCATTTTAACCTGCTCGTTGGCCTTACGACCGGGGGTCGAGTCTTGTTTCGACTGCCCAGCTTGATCCGGAACCGCACTGACCACGCCAGCGCCGAGCACCAGCGCACACACAATGCTGATTGTAGTTTTCATAGATTAGTGGTGAGTTAACATTGCAACTTTACGCCACTTTTTAGGAAGTTCAAGGACTAAGCTCATCTCTGCCGTGTAGTTTTCAAAACCGGACAAAAGGGGGGTGTTGTAGTTAGCAAAACCGGACAGGTTAGAGAGCGGGGTTGGTTTTGGGCAGATTGGAAAAAAGGATTTGGGGTTTGTTTGTGTGACTGGGTTGGGCGGCGAGCACGGAGTAGTGACCACTGGGATGCTGGCAGAGGACGACTTTGGTGCGGGGCGGGACTTCCAGCCGGAAACGTTGCGCGCCGATGGGCACGCGGCCGTCGTCGCCGACTCTGATCTCGGTGCGTTGACTCCAGACGAAGGGCCACCACGCGCAACGGGGCACGGGACGCAGCACGGAACGTTTTTCCGTTTTAGCGGTGTCCCAAGCAGCTTGCGGTTTCATCCGGAGTTCGCGGTGGACTTCGTGTTGGTTGAGGTGGCGGCGCAGGTCGCCAATGTGCGGGTTGGCTTGGTGGAGGTCGGCGATCTGCTCGCTGGCGAAATAGGCAGGGAGTTCTTGGTTTTGACCACTCCGCCTCAATAGTGATCGGAGGGGAAGTTGCTTTGGGTGAAGGCGGGCGTGGTTGAGTGAGAAAAGCGCTATACTGACGGCGGTCCGCTTGGGGATGGGTGAGAC
>JALOTT010000312.1 GCA_025457745.1 Verrucomicrobiota bacterium | reverse complement strand
CCCGCCGACATTTGAAAATTGTGCCGATCATTTGGGTTACCGACTAAAAGCTCTCACTTCATTCTCGGTCTTAGCCACGAAAAACACTGAATATCCCAAGTATGAGGTGACACTCAATCAATACAACACGTTCCTCAATGCCGTGGCCAAGACGGATACCTACGGGCTTTACAACGCGCAGATGGGCGCCAACCCAGACATCATGGGCATCTCGCGCAGCGGGGCGTCTGGAAGTTACAGCTATTCGGTGATCGGAAGCGGGAATCGTCCGGTGACGTATGTAAGTTGGTATGACTCGGCGCGGTTTGTGAACTGGCTGGACAATGGGCAGCCGGTGGGAGCGCAGGCGGCGGGCACAACGGAGACGGGGGCGTACACGTTGACCGGAAACACTGGAATTATCACCCGGAATTCGGGGTGGCTATACAGCCTGCCGAGCAGGAACGAGTGGTATAAAGCGGCGTATCACCAGCCGGTGAGTTTGGGTGGGGACGTGGACAATTACTGGAAGTATCCGACGGCGAACAATGCGATCCCGAACAGTCGGAACGGGAGTGCCAGCGATCCGAACAGCGGAAACTTTTATCGAAATGACGGCATCGCCAATGGCTTCAACGATGGGTATGCGACGGGCGGTGTGGGCGGTTATCTGACGGACGTTGGCGCGTTCAGTTTGGCCAATAGTTTTTACGGGACGTTTGATCAAGGCGGGAATGTGTGGGAGTGGAACGATGCCGTAATCGGGACTTCGCGGGAGATGCGCGGTGGGTCGTGGGGCAACCACGAGAACGGCCTGTCCCCACCGCTTCATGTTACCGGCTCCCCTGAGGATGAGGGCTTCTATGGGGGTTTTCGTGTCGCCATCGTCCCCGAGCCGAGTGTGTTCGGGATAATGGCGCTGGGAATAGCCATGCTGGCTTGTAAGCGGAAGCGCACCCTTTGACCTTTGGTTCTTTTACCCTTTTCAACTTTGCCGCGCGCGGAGCGCGGCAAAGTTTTTTTGTCCCGGAGCGCGACCGGTCCCCGGTCGCAGCCGGTGGATAGCGAAGAGAGCGTTGAAATACTCCGGCGTCTCCACGCGTGCGGACGCGCTGCGGGCGAGGGACCGCCCGCGCTCCCGGAGCGCGACCGGTCTCCGGTCGCAGCGGGTGGATAGTGAAGATGGCGTTGAAAAATCTGGACGTCTTCCGGTGTGCGTGAGCGCTGCGGGCGAGGGACCGCCCGCGGTCCGGGGACGACGGCTACAGCTTTTATGATAGACGGCAAATTACCGGTGGTGCTGGTGAAATGGTACGATTACAGCAACTGGCTGCTGGATCGGATAGATTCGTTTCCCAAGAACCAGCGGTTCATCTTCGGCCAACGCATGGCCGATTAGGTGTTGACCATCCTGGAACTTTTTGGTGGAGGCGACCTACACCCGGAACAAGCAGGAACTGTTGACGCAGGCCAACAAGCGCATCGAAGTCCTCCGCTGGCTGGTGCGGATGGCCAAAGACCGGCGCCTCCTGACCAACGCCCAGTACGAACACAGCGCGGAACGGCTGACGGAGTGCGGCAAAATGGTGGGCGGCTGGCTCAAGCAGCAAACCCGTCCGCTGATCCCGGAGCGCGACCGGTCCCCGGTCGCAGCGCGTGGAGAGTGAGCAGGCCGTTGGAATACCCGTCCGCCTACTGACTGCCGTGAGTGCTGCGGGCGCGGGACCGCCCGCGCTCCGTTACCGAAGAAATCCGCCTCCTCACGTCGGCGGCTACAACGTCAGTTTTTAATCATGCCCAAAACCCACCGGCATCTGTTCGAGCAGATGGTCTCGCTGCCCAATCTTTTTGGGGCAGCGCGTGACGCCCTGCGCGGGAAGCGGAGTCGCGGCCCGGCGGCGGCGTTCTTCGCGGACTTGGAAGGGGAAGTGGTGACGCTGCGGAATGAACTCCAAGCCGGAACGTATCAGCACGGGCCGTATCATTATTTCACGATCCACGAGCCAAAGGAACGGTTGGTGGCCGCTGCGCCAATTCGCGACCGGGTGGTGCATCACGCCATCGTGCGGGTGTTGACGCCGGTGTTTGAGCCGAGGTTTATTTCCGATTCGTTTGCGTGCCGGACCGGCAAAGGCACGCACGCCGCATTGGAGCGGGCGGCGGAATTCACGCGGCAATACCGCTACGCGCTCAAGTGTGACGTGCGAAAGTATTTTCCCTCGGTGGATCACGAAGTATTGCAGGCGCGCCTGGCCCGGGTGATTGCCGATGAGCGGGCGTTGGACTTGATCGCGCGGGTGCTGGCGAGCCACCAGGATGGCGCGGCGCAGGAGTGGGCTTGCGCGGATTTGTTTTCCGTGGCAGAACGCCCGCGCGGGCTGCCGATCGGGAATCTGACGAGCCAGTTTCTGGCGAATGTTTATCTGGACCCGCTGGATCATTTCGTGAAGGAAGAGTTGCGGGTGAAAGGTTACGTCCGCTACGTGGATGATTTCCTGTTGTTCCATGATGAGCGCGCGGTCTTGCGCGGCTGGGGAAGTCGCGTCCGGGAAAAGCTGGTGGAACTACGGCTGGAAATCCACCCGGACAAGTATCGGTTGCAGCCCACTCGGTGCGGCGTGGACTTTGTGGGCTTCGTGTGTTTTGCCAACGGGCGGCGGCGCATCCGGTCGGCCAATGTGCGGAGATTCACCCGGAAGTTTCGCGCGCAGCAAAGGCGGGTGCGGCAGGGGCAACTCGCCGTGAGCGATTTGACGCAATCTGTGCGGGCGTGGATTGCTCATGCGGCGCACGCGCAATCGTGGGGCTTGCGCGCGGCGCTGCTTTCAGGCAAGTGAAGGGCGGGAAAGCGGGCCAACCCAACGGGTCGGCGCGGGGGTTGCGCGGTGGGACGTGGAACAACAACGAGAACAACCTGCGCGCGTCGAATCGGAACAGCAACGACCCGGCGAATGAGAACAACAATGTGGGTTTTCGTGTCGCCAAGCCCCTGTGGGGATGAAGCCTTCCCTCCGGCCCGATCTGTCGGCGTGGGATCAAGCGTCGGCGGCAGTGCCCGGCTCGGGGACTACCCGTTTTTCCAGCGCGTCCGGTGCAAGCTGGACGGGCAAACAAGCAAAGGTGCGGCGGCGGCCAGTAGCATGGCGAACGTCGCCGCCGCACCGGTTTCAAGAAGATGGTTCGTAGATCGAAGCTGACTACACCGCCATTTTCTCTTCCTGCGCCATCATGGCTTCAAATTCGCGCAGGCTCGGCTTGATTTCACGCGGCTTACCGACGTGACCGTTGACGGCATCGAGCGTCTTCAGCCCGTTGCCGGTGATGCAAAGCACGACGGAATCATTGGCGGGAATTTTACCCGAGGCAATGAGTTTCTTGGCCACGCCCACCGTGACGCCACCCGCGGTCTCGGTGAAGATGCCTTCGGTCTCGGCCAGCAGGGACATGCCTTCGCGGATTTCGCCGTCGGTCACGTCGTCGGCAGCGCCGCCGGTTTCCTTCATCACCCGCAGCGCGTAAAACCCGTCTGCCGGCGTGCCGATGGCGAGCGATTTGGCAATCGTATCCGGTTTGACCGGCTTGAAGAAATCCAAGCCCGCCTTGTGTGCCACGGAAATCGGCGAGCAACCGGTCGCCTGCGCGCCGTGAACGTGATATTCCGTTTCGTGCGTGAGGCCGAGTTTGATGAGTTCCTGATAGCCTTTCTGGATTTTCGTCAGCAAGGAGCCGGACGCCATGGGCACGACGGTGTGTTGCGGCACGCGCCAGCCGAGTTGCTCGACGACTTCGTAGGCCAGGCTCTTAGAGCCTTCGGCGTAGTAGGGCCGCATGTTCACGTTCACGAACGCCCAGCCGAATTTGCCGGCGATCTCAGCGCAAAGCCGGTTCACCTCGTCGTAGTGGCCTTTGATGCCGATGACGTGCGCGCCGTAAATCAGCGAGTTGACAATTTTCCCCTGCTCCAAATCTGACGGGATGAACACGTAAGCCTTCAAGCCGGCGGACGCGGCGTTGGCGGCGACGGAATTGGCGAGGTTGCCAGTCGAGGCGCACGCAACGGTGTCGAAGCCAAGCTCTTTCGAGCGGCTCAAAGCCACGCTCACCACGCGATCCTTGAACGACAGCGTCGGATAGTTCACCGCGTCGTTTTTGACCCAGGCCTCGCGGATGCCGAGATTCTTCGCCAGCCGGTCGGTCTTGATTAAGGGTGTGAAGCCGACCTGCAACCCGACCGTCGGGTCGTTGGCCACGGGCAGCAACTCGCGGTAGCGCCACATGGATTGCGGGCGCGATTGAATCGCGGCTTTGGTCATTGAGCGTTTGATGCGGTCGTAGTCGTAGGCGACTTCCAGCGGGCCGAAGTCGAATTCGCAGACGTGCGTGGCCGTGAGCGGATACTCGCGCCCGCACTCGCGGCACTTGAGTGCCTTCATGAATCCGTGTTGTTCACTCATAATTTTTCCGGTAGGGACGCGTTCCACCGCGTCCCAAACTTCATTCAATCAAAATTGGGGACGCGGGGGGGAACGCGTCCCTACCAAACAAAAAGCCCCGACTCACGGAGAGAAGGGGCCGAAATAATTCGCGCACGCTTCTCATTTTCCCCCGACACCTGTCGGGGCTGGAATTGGCACCTGGACATTGAAACTCGCGCTTCAACCGGTTGCCGTGGCGTCATCGGGCCAGTCCCTCAGCCACTCTGCATGAGATCCGTTGTATCAACGGATGCGGATAGATTGATTCATGTATTGTAAAGTATCAAACCCTTTTTGGACCTTATTTGGTTCAAGGCCCAAGGTCGCTGAGAGAAATCACAGCCAATCAAACGTTCGCGCCGCCAAGGCGCATCCGCAGACTGCCCCCGACGGAGCGCGACCGGTCCCCGGTCGCAGCGCGTGGATAGCCAAGAGATTGTTGGAAAACCCTGGTGTCTTCTGGCGTGCGGACGTGCTGCGGGCGAGGGACCGCCCGCGCTCCGGGGCAGTGCGCGGATGCGCGCCGTAACTCAAAAGGGGGTGTTACCCAAGTCGAGGCCGGAAAGTGCTCCGGTTGACTCAAAAGTGGTGTTACCCAAAGCCCCTTGAATTTGGAACCG
>JALOTT010000311.1 GCA_025457745.1 Verrucomicrobiota bacterium | reverse complement strand
GGCGTAGCTCAACGGTAGAGCCAGCACAAAAGCCCAAGATCACTCCTTGCCCGCAGAATCAGGCCGTCGCACGGAAACATTTGCCGAACACTTTCGCGTATGGCCCGATGGAAGGCCGGATCTCAGTTGCCTTGCGATTCCAAACCAGAAAGACCCGGCGCGAAAGGCGGTCGAGAAAAGGCAGGTGGATCATCCGAATCCGATCCGCTGGCAACGATGAGGCAGCGAGCGTGGGCATCACGGCGGCCACCTTCAAGTTTTGCACGGCGGCGGCCAGTTGTGGATAGGAACTCAAACGCAAACGGACGTCGAGTTTCAGTTCATGCTGCTGCGCCAAATCCTCGAGCGCCTGGCGGACCGAATCGCTACCCAGCAATAACGCCAGAGGCACGCGTCCGATCAGTTCGACAGAATCTTTCCGTCGCTTGCCAGACACCAACTCGCTGGGAACGAACAGCGCATATTCGAGTTGGCCCAGTGGGGCTGACTCCAACTGGCGATTCGAGTTGGTCCGGGTGACGACGCCAAAATCGAGCGTGCCGTCGGCTAGTTGCTTGAGGATTTCGTCCGTCCGTAAATTTTGGAAACTAACCGTGACTTGTGGATGTTCGGCCACGAGCTGAGGCAACCGCGGCAGCAACATCCATTGGATCAGACTTTCGCCAGCGCCAATACTCAACTCGATTGGGCGGTTTGCGCAGTGGCGGCGAAATTCCTGCAACGATCCGAACGCGTGGCTGATGACGCGGTGCAGTTGCTCTCCGGCCGGCGTCAGTTTCATCGGGCCGCGCCCGCGTTTGATCAACTCGGCGCCGAAATAGCGCTCCAATTCTTTCAACTGGCGGCTGAACTGGCTTTGCCGGTTCGAATCATCTCCCGCCGCAGCGGAGATGCCGCCGGCGGCAACGATGTCCGCGAACGATTTCAACCGTTCCAGCGAAAGTCCCGACATGGCGAAGAGATCCTCGAACATGATTTCGCAGTTATGGTGCATGTGATCTGCACCATAAACAAGCCGCCAACGGCGAGCGATGCTGCGGCTGTCCTGATCGCAAGCAAGCGTGAACGCGATGAACATTTTCAAAGTTGAGCAGCCGGGTGGCCCGGAATCGGTGGCGCATCTGGCGAAACCGCCTTAGCGCGGAGTGGGGATTGTTGCCGCAAGACAATAGACTCCACGTTCGCCCTTGTCCGGGCGCGATGATGGTGGCGCGAGTCGCCAGAGCGAGTTCCCGGGCCGATGGATGTGGGTTACCTGATCATATTACTGCTCAAAAAGGTCTGTGTGACCGAAGCCGGTTGAATCCGGCAAATAATAATATTGGGCCGCCGCCGTAGTGCGGCGGCCCTTGATCATTCTCAGTTTCTGCGGGCCGAAGAACTTGGGTTATCACTCGAAATGACCAATCCCACGTTCACCAACTTGCCCGCAGTGCAATCAAACAAAAGTGCCGGGAGTTGGCGGCGCGCATAACGAAAGGGAGGCCAGCATGGCTATCAACTACGCAAAGCTCTTCAACCGACGCGTCACCCCGCAATCGCAGCCGATTCCGGGTTCGACGCAAGTTGCCAACTCGGCGGGCGGCTACGCCTGGCCGGTGGATGACTGGACGCGCTTCGACCGTTTCCTGATCCTCGGCGCCGAAGGCGGCACGTATTACATCGGTGAACTCGAACTCGTAAAACAAAACCATGACGCGCTCATCCGTTGCATCAAGGCCGACGGTGTTCGTGCCGTAAACCGCATTGTTGAAATCAGTGACAGCGGTCGCGCGCCGAAGAACGATCCAGCCATCTTCGCGATGGCACTCGTGGTAACGCACGGTGATGTCGAAGCCAAGGCGCTGGCCTTCCAGAACCTCGGCAAGGTCTGTCGCATCGGCACGCACCTGTTCCACTTCGCCGAGTATGTGAATGCCCTGCGCGGTTGGGGTCGTGGTCTCCGCAATGCCGTGGGTCGCTGGTATGTCAGTCGCGAGGCTGACGACCTGGCCCACCAGGCTGTGAAGTATCAGCAGCGCGATGGGTGGTCGCACGCGGACTTGCTCCGCCTCGCTCACCCGAAGGCTCCGTCGGCTCAGCACGATGCGGTATTCCGCTGGATGCTCACCGGCACAGAGTCGCTCGGCGAACGCGAGGTGAACCGCAAGGTTCGCGGTGAAAACCGCATAGCGAAGTATGCCGCAGTTGGCGAACTGCCGAAGTTCATCGAAGCCTTCGAGCAGGCGAAGAAGGCAGCGAGCAAGGACGAGATCGTCAAGCTGATCACCGAGCATGATCTGCCGCGTGAAGCAATCCCGACGCAGTGGCTCAACGAAGTCGCAGTGTGGGAAGCGTTGCTCCAGCGCATGCCGATGACGGCGATGATTCGCAACCTCGGCAAGATGACCAGCATCGGTCTCGTGCAACCGTTCAGCGATGCGGCCAAGTTGATTGTCCGCAAGCTGGGCGACGAAACGTTGCTCAAGCGCGCTCGCATTCACCCCTTGGCGGTGTTGATCGCCGAAAAGGTGTATGCGCAGGGCAAGGGAGACAAGGGCTCGCTCACTTGGAAGCCGGTGCCGAAGATCGTTGATGCACTGGATGCGGCGTTCTACGACACGTTCCAGAACGTCGAACCGTGCGGCAAGCCGGTGCTCCTGGCCCTGGATGTCAGCGGATCGATGGGCGGCGGTTCGGTGGCAGGCTCGTGTCTGACTCCGCGTGAAGCCAGCGCGGCGATGGCGTTGGTGACGGCGGCAACGGAGGAGGATTACCACATCATGGGTTTCTCCGACCGGTTCATCCCGCTGAACATCTCGCCCCGCATGCGTCTGGATGACGTGGTGAAGCGCATCAGCAACCTGCCGTTCGAGGCCACGGACTGCGCCCTGCCGATGATCTGGGCTCGTGAAAACGCGGTGAACGTTTCGGCGTTCATCACTTACACGGACAGCGAAACGTGGGCGGGCAACATCCACCCGTCGCAGGCACTCCGTCAGTATCGCGCCGAGTTTGTAGGTGATGCGAAGGCAGTCGTTGTGGGCATGACCTCCAACGGCTTCACCATCGCCGACCCGAACGACCGCGGCATGCTCGACGTGGTGGGCTTCGACACGACCGCGCCGGCGGTCATCGCGGACTTCGTTCGCAGCAGTTAATCAATGCGGGCGGAGGCGAAAGCTTCCGTCCGCACTCAATTTCACATCCCGTTGGCCGAGCAGTTCAGGCGGCGGTTTGCAGAACCGCAGAGGCTGGTGCGACCCCAGCACGGGATTCCATTTTATCGGGCATAGGTGTTGAGAGACACACGCCGGTCTTCCAAACCGGAGTAGAGGGCGCGCTACCCTCATGCCCGTCCATTTCCCAAGTGAATCGAGTGCGTCGGCAGAGACTCCGCACGGTCGAAGTAATGGCCTAACACCCGATTCGGTGCGCTTGGGATTCCATTTCCGCGATGCGAAATCCCGGTGTCGATCAGAGCTTCACAGATCTGGCCGCGGTGGTTCAACTCCGCCTTCGTGTCGCGGTCTTTGCAGACGGCCACAAACAAGGGTTGCAAACTTTGACAGTGAAGTCCCGGCTCTTAACCGGCGAGAACTCGGTGCGAATCCGAGGCGACCCACCATTTCCGCATCCGTGGTGAAATTTATTATCATGCTCCGCTTCGAACGGAGAGTTTGCAGGTGGGAGTCCTGCCGGATGCACCAAGTTTTATCGGCGCGTTAGCCCAACAGAAGAGGCGTCCCGCTCAGAACGGGAAGGTTGAAGGTGCAAATCCTTCACGCGCTACCAATTTGCCCACGTAGTCCAACGCAGAGACAGCGCACTTAAAACGCGCACAGTGTCGGTGCAACTCCGACCGTGGGCACCAACCGCGTGTAGCCCAATGCAGAGGCGTTCCGCTCAAACCGGAAAGGTTGCAGGTGCAAGTCCTGCCGCGCGGACCAATTTGGAATGTCCACCGGTCAAGCGCGCCGGGCCTCGGTGCTAACGAGTGCGTGCCTTCGGGCAAGTGGTGCAAGTCCACGGCATTCCGCCAGGTTTCGCTCGGATTCGGCCTGCCCGCCGTAGCAGAAAGGCGAAGGCGGGAGCGTTACCATCCTGCGCCAAGGCTACGGATGGCAGGCCGGACGCGCGTACCAGTTTCCGTCCCCATAGCTCAAAACATCAGAGCAGGCGCGTCCTAAGCGTCAGGCTGCCGGTGAGAGTCCGGCTGGGGACACCAGTTTTGCGGGTGTGGTTCAACAGCCAGAACGCGGCCTTGCCAAGGCCGAGACGACGGTGCGACTCCGTTCACCCGCTCCAATTTGCGGGGGCGTAGCTCATCAGCAGAGCGCTCGTTTGACATGCGAGAGGTAAAGCGGGCAGCACGCTTCGCATCCCACCATTTCTGTGGATGCGGTTCGTCAGTCCAGGCCAACGATCCTATGTTCCCGGGCAGCGAAAAGTTCCTTTTGTCTTGAGAATAAACTCAAACTTCCTTTTCAGGTCCATGTTCCCGAACGCGTGATTAAGGGTCCTGTGGCAAACCACCTCATTGTCCTCTGCGCTAGGACCGCCACGAGACTTGGGATTTAGGTGTTCGATGCTCGCGTCATCTTCACTCAACGGCATTCCGCAAAAGAAGCAATTCCCGCCTTGAAGGTAGAGCGTTTTCCTCAACTTCGTCAGTGTCTTTGGCGACTTTGGTTGCGAGCGGGACGGCAGCTTGAGATTCGGCTTGGCGTCAAGTGGGGCAATGATTGATTTGGCCCGCTTCTGCGACACCCGTTTGTCAGCCCTTGCTTTCCTGATTTTTTCACGCTGGGTCGGGGTGAAATCACATTCTGACAACTTGCCTGGAAACACTTTACCCAAAGGTCCGCCGGCGCGTATGCGATCCACATATACATCAACCGCCGCATCGGTAACTGGGGTCTTCATGTTTGCCAGCACACTTTCATTCAAAGCGACCTTGTTTGGAAAGTGTAAATCAGATCGCCGTGGAGTTTGTGAGACCGAAATCAGCGATTTGTCCCTGTGGTGTAGTCCAGACAACATGCCTGCCTCTCATGCAGGAGATCACCGGAGCGAAGCCGGTCAGGGACGCCAA
>JALOTT010000310.1 GCA_025457745.1 Verrucomicrobiota bacterium | reverse complement strand
TGTGATCGGACGGAATCCGCACTTTTCGGGATTCCCAGTCAGGCTGGATGATCACGTCTTCCTCACGAAAAATGTGGGTAAAATACAGTTTGTCGCGTTGCAGCTCGGCATTGGTTTTTTCCTGCGCCTCCCAAAAGTCCTCGTTGTTTCTGAGTTGTTCGATTTGCGATGAGGGGAGTATCGCGTCGACGTCCAATGTTTTCCGGTGATCGGGTCCCGGGTTTTTGAACCCAAGGGCGATGGCGCTTCGACCGTACAGCACCAACTCAATGGGCTTTTTCAGGAACCGATCGAGCGTTTCCAGAATCAAAGCTGGGTTGTTAATTTCCCGGGGCATGGATTCTGAGCCATTCCACATGCTTGCCGCCGGTTCTGGTAAAACCGGTCATGCTGACGAAGCGAGTCCAGCCGGGAAGGAAATCTGTATTCCTGAAATCCCGCGCCTCAAGTTCTGACAAAATCCGCCCCCAAGCCGGATTGTCCGGTTCAACCCGGCGCCCGCATTCGGCGATGTGTCGGACAATGAGTTCGCATCTTTCCTGCCGGGCAAGCAGGATGATTTTGCCAAGGTCGTTTCCAGGCGCGGACAAGACCTCGGCGGCAACCCGGATGTTGAGGGGATCGTACGGTAATTCCGCCAGGCACAGTGCAATCCCCAATTCCTCATTAGCAAGGCGGTCGAACTGTGCCGGATACCGTGTGGGCGGATCGTAGGTGTTTTGATAATGTTTGGCGCCCCGGCGAACAGCGGCTTCCATCAGGCACGAGGAAAGTTCCTCGCCCTGTGCGGCCGCCTCCAGCTTTCGCAGCAGAGGGGAGAGGTGGCAGGTCTGGCCTAGCCGCTCGGCTAATCTAGGAATGGCCAGGATCATTGGCCCTCAAGGAATTTGAAAGACACGAGGGTCAACAGTTTCTGCGCGGACCAACTTCCACAGTTTGACATCATGCTCAATTATAGCGGCGTCTAGTGGGGTGTTGCAAGGCAGCAACAGGCTAATCTGCGTTGCTCGAATTTTCAATTGTCGGCATGGAATGCAACAGCCGCATATAGCCCATCCTTCGTCATCCCGCAGGCTTCAATGGGGCCGCGCCCGCGCGGGCGCGGAGTTGAGGGACGGAAGCAGCCGGTTCCAGAGCCAGGCCAAGACAACTGCGCTCTTGCCCAGGCCAGCCGGGACGACTCTCCGCCTGTTCAGAGTGCTGGCGCAAAATGCCCGGTCATGGGCTGCATCTATTTTCTGGCGTCGCGCCAAGGTGGACCCGCACAGCATTCTCCTCAGCGAGGCTTTGTTCTTGTATCAAATCGAATTGCTGGCCGCGAGGGCGAAAACAAATGTGCCCCAGGTATCAAATGGACGACCGGCTGCACGGATCAATTCGTCCGGCACAATAGCCGTCATTCTGATTCGGCAGACGGCATGTTCCGCGCTATGTAATGCGTGATCATGCGTGGAGGCACTGCGGCCACCGCGCTGGAAGAATTCTGAAGTTTGCAAAGCATCGTCGGAAATGAAACCTGCAATTGTCAGCCAGCGAACTCATCGCGGAAGTGATTTGCGCGATCTTTTGAGGAAAGAGGCTTTGCTCGAAGAAGCCGAATCGCGGGCGCTCAAGCGCGGCGTTGCACTGCGACTGGATCGGCTGCGCAAGGAGCAGCATGTGAGCAAATCGAGGTTGGCGCTGCGAATGAATACCAGCCGGGCGGTTGTGAATCGTCTGCTCGTTCCCGCAAATCCTTCAATTGCCCTCGCTGCCCTCGACAAGGCGGCCCGCGTGTTGGAACGGAAGCTCAACATTGAACTCGTTACGGCGTGAATGGCTGGGGCGGAAAACCGTTTCCGCGCATTCAGAACAAGAGTAGAGCACGCCACAAGGCACGGGCCTGGCGTGGTTGTTGAACGAATCGGCGTAAACACCTGTCATCCGCAGTCTGCCCATCATGCCCGCTGTCGCCGACCAACGGGGACGTTCAAGGGTGATCCGCCGCCTTCCATGATGGACGGTTCTCACCAAGGAGGAGTTTCTGGTTTCAATGTGCCAAACAGCACACCCCGCACTCAGCCCGAAACTATAATGGGGCATGAGAAGTTTCGATGCGCCGGGTTCGGGGAGTCCTGAGAAATTTTACACGCTAAACGAAGTCGCCAAAATGTTGAACGTCAGCCGCACCACTGTTTACCGCTGGCGGCTGCGCGGCCTTGAAGTTGTCCGCATCAGCGGCGTGGTCCGCATCAGCGGATCATCGCTTCAGCAGTTCATTTCCGGTCACTACGCGCCAGGAGAGCAGGCGGTCGGGGCATGAGAGGCGTTTCCATTTCCCCAATTCTTCCGCATGCTAATTCGCGGCCACAAGCGAATGTACGGGTGACATTCTGGGACGACGTGTTTCCGGATGCGCAGAAAACAACGCCAAACGCGTTTGTCGAGATGAAGGTGCGTCCGAAAAAGACCTTTGAACCGTTGGGCGAGGGTTTTGCCAGAAAAGGCAATCGCATTTACTACCGGGTTCAGAAGAATGGGAAAGCGACATGGTTCAGCACCGGCACTGACAAGCTGCCGCTGGCCAGAAAGTGGAAGGAGAAATGGGAATGCGAGCAATGGCTGCGCGCGAATGGCGTTCTCCCCAAGGAGGCTCCCGTGGCAACCGGGGCCGGCATCACGGTCAATGCACTCCTCGACATTTATGTTGAGGCGGGTCATCCGATCATTCGAAAGAGGTCGTTGAGGCCGAAAGCCGAACGCTCGATCCGTAATGAACAGTATTGCTTTCGTCCGATCCGCGAATTTTTCGGCGACAAGCCGATCGCTCAACTCAACCTGAATGAATGCGATCGTTACCACAGATGGCGCTTGTCGGGCGGTTACGTTGCTAAATTCCTATGCCGGAGCAAGAAAATCACGAAACGCACGCGAGGCGGCGACCGGAGCGTGGATCTGGAGCTCACATTTCTCTCCAATGCCTGCGCGCTGGGCGTTCGGCGCGGCCATTTGGAAACCAATCCCATTCGAGATCGCGGCCGCTACGCCGACGAATCCAAGGTGCGTCACTGCCGCGAGGTTGCACCTACGCCGGAAGGTTTGGCGCAAATCGTGGATTGGATGGAGAAACATGACTGGCAGCAGGACGCCGACTTCACGAGGTTTCTGGCTTACAGCGGACTCCGGCTCGGCGAAGCGATAGTGTCTCACTGGTCTGCCGTGGACTGGAAAGAAGAAATCATCCACGTCAGGCGCAGCAAGAAGGGGGTCTTTCCGTTTGTCCTGTTGCTTCCTGAGTTGGCCGACCTGCTCAGGTCAATGCAACAACGAGCGGTCAGCGACTTGATGTTCCCATCACCGTTCGATCCAGCCAAACCGCGTGATGTATCAGCATTTCGTCGCCGGCTAGGACAGGCCTGCAAAAAGCTCGGGCTACCGCACGTCACGCCGCATGGAATGAGATCTTATTTCGTCACGCAGGCGCGCCAAAGCGGACTGACGGATGCGGAAATTGCCCAGCTCATCGGTGACAAGACAGGGCCGGCGCTCATCGCGCAGGTCTATGGCGACGTGCGACCGGATCACCTTCTCGCGGTCGCCAGAAAAATTAAGCTGACATCAAAGACCCGGGAGTGAAACACGATGCACCGCTTTCAACGGCCCCAGACCACCACGTTGCGCTCGGATTGATTCTGCTCGCGCCAGAGTTCCACGCACCAGCCATCGCAACCAGTTCCTGACGGAACAACCATCATGGGCAGGACGAAGAATCAGATTCAAAAGCCCGCCACGGTTCACCAGTTGAATAGCGGCAAGTGGGCGGTCTTCGTCACGTTGGTCGCGTCCCGGGAACTCGAGGGCAAAATGCGAAGCGGCCGCCAAAAATTCGAGCGGCAAACCGAAGCCCTGGCCAATGACTTGTGCGCTGAAATCAACGCGCGGCTGTGCGGCAAGCAATTGGCGCGTCAACTCTCGGAGCGCGAAGTTGAAGTAGCAAAAAAGTTCTTTTGGGAGGTCCTGGAGCCCCGCCACCTCGACTGGATGGATCACTTGGCCGACATCATTCAGTACGCGGAAAAAACAGGTTACCGCCCTCCGGATGAAGCCGTTCCCACAGTAGCAGAGGCGGCGAGAATTTTTTACAACGAACACATGCGGAATCTGGAAAAGGAGACGCAGCTTAACTATCGCAACATGCTCTCCTATATCTTGCCAAAGTTCGGCCACCTCAAAGCATGGGAGATGACAGACCAACTACTTCTCCAGTTAGCTCACGGGACAGAGCCGTTGAAGTTCATGCGGTCATCCGTCCGGCCCCATCATTCAGCGGCCGAGGCCGAGGCGCATGTTTGGGACACGCTGGTCGAATCGAAATCAAAACGTCCGTGGACCGCACACATGAGAATCCGCTTCCTCCAAGTGGCGCGGATTTTCAAAAACTGGATGCATGAATCCCAAGACCCGGTGACGCAGGCCAAACGAAATTGGTGTCCAAGGTCAACCATTAAGGACCCGCCAGCCCCGAAACCGCAAAAGTTTACCGCGCGGGCCATCACGGAAAATTCAGATCACACCGCCGATCCGGAATGTCTCGGGCGCCCCGCGCTGACGATTCCACAGGCGCAGGCGCTGATTGACGTCGCGTGGGTGGCGCAGGACGGTCGGCATGCGCCTTTTTACGTTCATGGGCTGTGGTGCGGCAGTCGCGCAAAAGAGATTACGCGGACCGACGTGCAGGCCTTTAGTTCTCACGACGGCCTGTTGGTCGTTTCAGAAGTCGCCGCCAAAACAGACCAGGGCCGCGAGAGTGAAATTTATCCCAACACGATCACGATGGTGGAGGCACTGCGCTCCGCCGGCCTTTACACTGCCCGGGGATTGCGACCCAGCCCCCTTCAACGTACTGTGATACACCTATTGGCCGGATTCACCTCCAACAACAAACGGGCGCTGGGCCGCGCGGAACTCGAACGCAAGCGACTGGAATCACGTGGCATTACCCTGCCGAAATACCTTCCTCGCTGTTTTCGGTGGAGCCGCCCGGATAGTCTGGCGGCATGACACCTGAAAAACTATTTCAAGAATTGTTGGGACTGGGTT
>JALOTT010000309.1 GCA_025457745.1 Verrucomicrobiota bacterium | reverse complement strand
CGTGGCCTCGGATTGGGATGGCCAGTGGGAGTGTGCTGATTGGAGGTGTTCATACGGTTTGTTGAGGAGTTGCTGGTTATGATTATGATTCTGGTCCGGAAAGTTTGCGGCAGGCTGACTGACGCTGGAGCGCGGGTGGAGTCTTCATGGGGCTGAGTGGGTCGATGGTTTTCATGGTCTTATGTTGTCTTATGTTGTTTTATGTTGTTTTCGAGACAGAGTTCAGAGTTGTCTGGTTCACGAGGCATTATTTACCAAGCAGCCCCAAATCTGTCAACTACATTTTTGCGGATTGTCGTTTTTGCGGATGTCGCGCATTTTCGACAAAGATTTCAGCGGGCACTTTCCCGACCGGACCCAACGGACAAAGGAATGGAGACAAGCGAATGAATCCAACGCCTGCCGCATTCCTTTGTCGCCATTCCCTTGTCCAAGCTCCGGCCCGTGGAGTGGGTGTGGTTGCGGCTGCGCCCATGCGCGTCAAGGCAAGCGTTGTAAGTTGTTGAGTCAAAAACAAATATAATTAACGATATTTCTGGCTCCTTGGAGGCGTTTCTGTTTTCTATCTTCGGAATGACGCTCGTCTCAAAAAATCCAAACGCTCCAAACCCGCCCGCTCTTTCAAACCCGCGCGTGCGCAGCCAAAGAAAGTGCGACGCAAAACGACCGCGCCCGACTTCGATTTGGGATCGCACCTCGAGGCGATGCTCAAAAAAATTCCCCTGCCGGCGCTGGCGCGGCAAACCGGCTGGATGCAGCGCGCCTCGCAAAAGATCACTCCCTTGAATCTGGTCACCGCGGCGTTACTGCTCGTCAGCCAGCCGCAGATTTCTCTGACCGTGCTGGCCGTGTTGTTGGGCTGGCTGTGTCGCAACCCCGTTTCCAAACAAGCCGTCGATGAACGCCTGACGGCGACCGCCGCCCTGTTCCTCAAGGAATCGCTCGGCGCCGCCTTGAGTGTGGGGCTCGCCTCGGGCCAGGCGGCCAAGGCTAAACTGCGGCAGGTGGCGGGGCGATTTCCCGCCCCAAACCGGCCGGCGGAGGTGGCGGCAACTGAATTTGCTTTTTGACGCTGCGCGGTTCAGCCCCAGCGCCGCTTCACGTCCGGATTACCAATATTTGTCGCCCGGGTTCACCGGTAATTTTGCTTGCGTGGTCACTGGAATGTCAAAGACGGCCACATGGCTGTCGCCCCACAGCATGACCGCCAGGCTCTGCCCCTTGTAATTGTGCAGAAGCTTCGGGGATCTGTGTTGTTGCGAGCGGGTTGCCAGTTCCAGTCGCCTTGAATAATCTTGGTCGCCGGACTGCGGGCAATCTTGCGGCCTTTCATCGAGGCAATAAATACATTTGGGTGCGCAAATCTTGTATTTAGCAGCGCGGAGTCAGCCGGCGCGGTGGAGGTGGAAGGCGATTGGCAGCCGCAAAGCAACAAACCTACGCCGGCCGACACGATGGAATTGATTTTCATGAATGACAAGGAATCTCACGCACGACCGGCAGAGATATCAGTTTGGCAACAACGATTAGCTCATCCTAATTTCTGGCCGGGCGTCCCAGCCGGTAGAACCCGGAGCTGTTGGTCGTGGTGATGAGAAGCCGATTTACCAGCCCATTGGTGTAAGTAAACAAATTGGTCACAGCTTGCCAGGTCGGGGTGGAGAGCGCGGGGGTTTGAAACAGCCGCCAACCGGTGGCATCAGCCTTGCTCGACCACATCAACTGTTCATTGGCAAACTTAAAGGTCGGGGCCCCGGCCACCACCGACCCGCTTTTTTCTTCCGGCAGGAACACGCTGGCGCGCCGCAGGCCGACCGCCTTTCCAGCCGGAGTGATGTTGATACGAAAGTCAGACTGGCCGTTCTGCCGGTTGCCGAAAAAGGCGTTGGTGACGGTCCAGCGAAAATTCTTCCAGCCGCCAGTGCCGGTGGTGGTCACGCTGGTGGGATGGGTGGTGTAGGCGGCCGTCAGGCTGTCATCGTGAAGCCTTAATACGGCGCCGGCGACGTTGTCGTAATACTCAAGTTCCACGGTGGCGGCCTGCCCGAGGGCGTTGCTGACGCAGAACGTGTCCGCAATTCTAAAATAAACATAGAGGCCCGCATTGGTTCGACAGTATTGATTGCCGAGGAATGCGCCGGCGGTAAGCCCATCCGCCCATTCGATTTGGGTCAACGCATCGGCGACGTTGGTGGGGCCGAGGTAGGCCGTGGCATCGTCTCCGGCATAAGCCACCGGCGAAAGTGCGCTGGCGTCGGGCAGGCTGTTCGAAACGGAACGCTGCCCGTTGAGCATTTCGCGGCCGGCCCCGCTCAGGCGCAGGTACCAGAACGGATCCAGCCCTTCGTTGTCGAGGTAATGCCCCCAGGTGTTCGTTCCGCCTGCATCATAAATGTCAGGATGGTTATCGGACATCGGCATGATGGCCGTCCCTTCGTCATATTCATCGAACATGCCGAGGAAAAGCTGGTCCGCGCCGCAACTGACGGCGTTGTAAAGGTTGGTCCAATAGAACAATCCCCCCTCGCGGGCGGTGTATTGATACGGATAAACTGTCTTTTTGAGATTGTTCCAGGAAAAGCCGGGCCAGGCGTGCGGCAGGATTTTCAGGCCCCAACTGTTGAGCGTGTTCTTCTGCCGCACGAGATCCGATTGCGTCCTTTCCATCCAGCCGAGCAGGGCGTCGTATTTTTTGTAGTGATTGGTCCAGGTGATGTTGTTTTCCCAAGTCGAGTTGACACCGCCAAGGAGGTAAAGATTCTGATTGGTGAACCAACTGACGATTTCATCCGCCTGCGCCACGGTGAAATCTCGATCCGTAACTGAGAAGCCCCAGATGAACAGCACCGGTTTGCCATTCTCGCGGAGATAACGGGGATCATCGAGAATGCGGCATTGATTGACGAGGAATTGCCAGTCGTTGGTCATGACCTCGAGCGGATTGGGGTCGGTGTCCAGCGAACTGACGTCGTATTCGATGGCCCAGACGCGGCCCTCCTGATTGGCCGCGGCGCGCACGTTGCTCAACACAAATTCGGGCGCGCCGTAATAGCCGCTGTTGCCCCGGGAAACGAAGCGCTGCAAATAGGCGCCGTCAATGTTGTGCTTGCGCATCCAACGGAAGTGCCGCTGGACGGTTTCGGGATCACGCGAGGAAAACACATAGGCCGGCCGGCCATCCTGATGCACCATCGCGCCGGCGGGATAGACCCGGTCGGGTTCGTATTCCTCCAGCCAGGGCCACATGTCCACGGTGATTTCGGAGGGAGACGGATCAACGCTCGAGGAGCGGCCCCAGTGCCGCCAGCCCAGGTCATCCGCATCATTGGGCGTGGCAAACCAGCCTTGATAACCGGCGAGAACCTTGCCCACCAAAGTTTTGCTGTTCACAAAATCCTTCGAGGGCCCGGAGTAAAGCGAGAGCCAGGGCTTCGTGAGAACGTAGGCAAACTGAGCGTCGCTGTAGGGCGCAGTGCTGATCTGAACGCTGGCGATGCGCAACGGGATGCCATCCGAGCTGTTTAAGCGAAGGCGAAAATCCGTCCCGCCGTTCTGCCGGTTCGCAAAGCGCGGGGATTGGAAGCATTGGTAGGAATACACGAATTCGTTGCCCCCAACCCGGCTCGATCGCGTGTGGATTTCCGGTGCCCGGTATTTGTCTGTCGTGGTATCGCCGTAGGTGGAGTCGTATTGGACGGAGAGCCGCCCGCGCCCCGCATCATGATACTCGATGCGCACGTAAACCGGCACACCCTGCGTAAACACGAAAGATGCCGGCACGTCGAAATAGAGGTAATTGGTCGGCACCCAGACCGTGCGGCCTTCAAAGATGTTTGTGGAGAACCCCCCATCGCCGCTGAAACTTTTGGGTGTCAGGTTGGTGACGGACTGCGCTGGTGAGGCTGTCATAAGACCAAGCCAGCACAACAGTATGACGAATTGTTTCATGTCAGTTTTCCCATCGGAACCTGGTCGAAGGTAGTTTGAGTTCCCCAGGTCGTCTATTCCCCTAAAAAGGGGAGACGGATGCATTTTGCTGTCATTCGGGCTGGTCGGGGCGTCTCACGGAAAGGCCACCGTGGCGTCCATGAATTGTTTGGGCGCGGTGTTCACCGGCGTGGTGCTGCGCAGAATCAGCCGGTTGGTGGCATCCTCGAACACCGCAGTGTGGGGTGCGCCGGTGGCCCATTGGATGAGGTTCGTGGACACGCGCCCGTTGATGGTCACCGCGCGGCGGCGGTCGCGTGGCACGACGATTTGAAACCAGTTGTTGGTTCCGTCCGGGGTCACTTCCCCGGTGATCCGATCGGTGGAATTCGAATCCAACGGATTCGTGGCCAGGGCATATTCCCAGATCGTTGCCAACAAGTCGCCATCGGCATCGTTGGTCCATTGGCTGATCGGATTGGTCAAGGAGGGATCCACCAGCCCGAACGTGCGGTAGCGCCAGTTCTCCGGCGTCAAGAGGTCCGGCTGGTTGGTGCCGGCGGTATCGCCGACCGCATTGTAGGCTGAAACCCGCAACACCACGTCCTCGACGCCGGACGGCAGCGGGACGGTGGCCGAGTTCGTGCCCATCGGCGTTTCCGCGATCACCTGGAACGGAGCGCCGTTGGTGGACGATTCCACGATATAACCCAGTTCATTGTTGGCGGCGTCGGACCACTGGAGCTTGACGGCGTTCACGCCTTGAAACTGCAGCTGCACGTTGGCCGGCTGGGTGGGCGCGCTTGCCGGCGCGGGCGAGAACTCGGTGGAACTGTCGCTGAACTGGCGGAACGGCCGGCCGGGGATGCCGCCAATGTATTGCGCCAACCGCTTTTTGAGGGTGTAGGCGGTGGCGGGTTCCTGGCCGTAGAGGTTGTTGTCCTCGCCGGGATCGGTGTTCAGGTTGTAGAGCTGGTCGTCGTCGAAGTAAGTCGGGTTGGAGGCGGCCGCCAATCCCCCGACAGTCCGGTGGTGTAGGACGTCCACAAGAAGCCGCTGGCGATCTGGGAATAGACCGAGGGCGTGTAGCGCACCGCGATGTATTTGCGGTCCTTGGTGCGGACGCTGCGGGCGTAGCCGATCTCACAGAACAGGTCGCTGCGCACCGCGGCGCTGCTGCCGTTGAACACCGGCACCAGACTGACGCCGTCCACCGGACGCGTCGGCAGGCCGGAAGCGCCGGTCAGAGCGAGCAGCGTGGGAACGATGTCCACATGGCTGACGATCTCGCCGTAGGTGCGTCCCGGCGAAGTGATGCCATTGGGCCAGTTCATCACCAGCGGCACGCGCATCCCGAGGTCGTAAAGCGAGGATTTTCCCCACACGAGCGGACCATAGAGTGTCTTCTCGCCGTGGTCGGAAGTGAAGATGATCAACGTATCGTTGCGGATGCCGTATTGGGCAAGTTTGTTGGTGATGGCGGCGATGGAATAATCGAGCCAGGTTTCGCGGGCGGAGATGAGGTCCTTGCCGGCGGCGATCACCTGATTAATGATCGCCTGCCGGGTGGGCATGAACGAGTAATCCTCGTTGGGCAGGTAGCCGGCGCTGGTGTAACCCTTGTTGGCGCGCAACGTGTAGTCGAGGTTGTTGTTCACCGGCCCGTGGTTGACCGTCGGCGCCATATAGAGGAAGAAGCGCTCATTGTGGTTTTCCGCGATGAAATCGAGCGCGCCCTTGGTGATCCACTCCAGATTGTGGACGTTGAGGGCGTCGTTGCGGAGCTCGAGGAGGTTGGCCCGGTAGAAACTTTCCACGTAGTCGAATCCGTAGGCCCGCATGCGCTGCGCCAGTACGCGATGGTTGTGCTTCATTTTCCCGTTCGTGGTCGCGTCGGTCGCGGGGTCGGCGGTTTGCGAATAGGTCATCAGCCCCTTGGCGGCCCAGGCGGAGGTGTTGATAAGATCGTCATCAATCAGGTGGGACTTGCCGACCATGCCGGTGCGATAGCCCGCCTGTTGGAGCCAGGCACCGATGTTCTGGCCGTCTTCCTCCAGGCTGGTATCTGAGACGCCGAAACGGCCGAGCGTGTTGAGGGGATACCGAGCGATGAAGGTGGCGCTGGTGTTGCGCGAGGGCCAGCGGCTGGTCAGCAGCGAATAGCGCGACGGCCCGCAAACGGTCGAGGCGGCGAAGCCCGAGGTGAAGCGCAGCCCG
>JALOTT010000308.1 GCA_025457745.1 Verrucomicrobiota bacterium | reverse complement strand
GTGGTTTCTTAATTACTAAAATGAAAGTCATCATTCTCGCCGCGGGTTACGCCACGCGCCTGTATCCGCTCACCCTCACCCGACCCAAACCGCTGCTGCCCGTCGCCGGCAAGCCCATGATCGAGCACGTGCTCGACAACCTCGCGCCCATCCGCGGCATTGACCGGGTTTACGTGGTGACCAACGCAAAATTCGCCGGCGCGTTCCAGCAGTGGGCGGACCACTACCGCGCGGCCAAGTCGAAACTGGAATTCACCGTTGTCAACGACGGCTCCACCGACGACTCGAACAAACTCGGCGCCATCGGCGATATCAACTTCGTCCTCCAGACGCAGAATGTGAATGACGACGTCATCGTCGTTGCGGGCGACAATCTGTTCAGCGAAAAGCTCGATGAATTCGGCAAGTTTTGTCGCGAGAAAAATGCGCCGGTGCTCGCGCTCTACGACGTGGGCGACCTCGAACAAATCAAGAAATACAATGCCATCTCGCTCGATGGCGAAGGCCGCATCACGTTCTTCGAAGAGAAACCGAAGAACCCAACCAGCACACTCACCGGTATCGCGCTTTACTTTTATCCGAAGCAAACCATTCCACTCATCCAGCAGTACATCGCCGAGGGCAACAACCCCGATCAACCAGGCCGGCTCGTGCAGTGGCTTTACCCACGCACACCGGTCTATACTTGGACCGTGCCCGGCCTTTGGTTCGACATCGGGTCGAAGGAAACGCTGGAGGAGGCGAACCAGATTTTCGCCAAACTGCCCAATAAATGAGCCAACCCAAGCGCGCGTTGCCCGTGGCGGTGCGGTAATATGGGCAGGGTTGCAGTCCCTTGCGAGCCGCGGGCGCGCACAGAGGAGCGCGCCCGACCAGCAATCTCAAACGCTGGAAGTCAGACGACCGGCTTCCGGGGTCTGTTTTCGAGGTCAACTCGCGAGCCGCAGAAGCGAACTTGAAATTACCACAAAGCCGTGAGTTAATCACCGCTCATGCGAGTGGTGTTTGACACAAGCGTGTTAGTGGCGGCCGCGCGATCGCGGCAGGGCGCGAGTTTTGCCCTCATCAGTTCGATTCCCGCGCCGGGTTTTCAGCCGTGCCTGTCCGTGGGGCTTTACGCGGAGTGGCAGGAAGTGCTCACCCGGCCGGAAAACCTGCCGCAGTGCCGGTCGCGCGACGATGCCCTGCGTTTTTTGCGCTACCTCGCCAGCCAGTCGCACCTTCACGAGATTCATTTCCTTTGGCGTCCCTTTCTCCCTGACGCGGACGACGATCTGGTATTGGAACTGGCTTTTGCCGCCGGTTGCCGCTACATTGTGACGCACAATGAAAAAAATTTTCACGGCTCGGATCAACTTGGCGTGAGCGCCCTGACCCCGCGTGATTTTCTGGAACTGATAAGAAATACAACATGAGCACGCTGACCGTCCAATTGCCGGAGTCGCTGAAAAAAACCATCGAAGTGCTTGCCGCGAAGGAGGGCTACTCCGTCAGCCAGTTCCTCGCCAGCGCCGCCGGTGAAAAACTGGCTGTGGTCTTGACCATGGATTATCTGCGCCGCGAGGCTGATGCCGGGCGACGGGAAGATTTTGAGAAATATCTGGCTTCCGTCCGTAACGACCCGCCTTTGGAAAACGACCAACTGAAGCAGTCCATTATTTAACATAACCCCGGAAGTCAGGCGACTGGCTTCCGGGGTTTTCCTTTCGGATTTCAAGGTTTGAACAGCCGATAAAACCGGTTGCCCGTGGGCGGATTCACGATGAGCGTCTTGGTCGTGCCGTCGGCGGCAAGCACGCTCCAGAAACCGCCCCGGCGATGGCGCCGGGCAAGGCGTGCAAGGCATCCGGGCGTTCAAGCGGAATGAATTCCGCGCTCTAATGGCCGCGCGGCCGGACGGCGGCGTTGTCAGCGGCGGCGCGCGGGGCGGCGACCGGCTTGGCGGGGGCGAGGGGCGATTCATGTGCGAGGGCGGTTTTGATTCGGACAGCACGAGTCTTCGCGCGGTTCAAGCCGGACCCAGGCCGGCGCTCCGGCACCGGCTGGGGGCGGCGCCCCCAGACCCCCGCCAGTTCTTCTTTCCACGGCTCTCACAAACTCCACGCAAAAGGGTTAAAGCGTAAAAGAACAAAATCTAAAGCCCCCTCACACACCGGAAGCCAAAGTCGTTGAAGGCGATCGAGGGCGAGCCGCTGGCGTAGCGATTGGCGCAGCGAGCGTTGAGGGCGGGGAGGTACCAGCTGCCGCCGCGCAGGACACGGTTGCTCCCCGAAGCTGGCCCGCGTGTGTCATCCACGGTGGCTTGGTAATTTCCGTACCAGTTTGCGTCATACCAATCCCAGCACCATTCCCAAAGGTTGCCCGCCATGTCTTGCAGCCCGTAGGCATTTGCCGCGAATGAGCCTACTGGACTTGTCGGCGGAGACGTGCCCCCAATGCTGCCAATCGGATTGTACCCGTTCGGCCCGAGGTCGTAGGTGAAGCCGCAGCCAGAGATACAGCCGTAGTAGTTCGCGTTCGTTTGCGAAATGAGATCGCCCCACGGGAAGCGTTTGCCGCTCAACCCGCCCCGGGCCGCCTTCTCCCACTCGGCTTCCGTCGGCAATCGAAAGCCCGCGTTCCAGTTCACCCAGGCGTTCTCCACGTTGGTACGCCCGGTGCGATAGACGGCGGTTTGCCCGGCATCGGTGTAATAAGCCGGCGTCAACCCCTCCTTCTGGCTGCGCGCATTACACCACTTGACCATGTCATACCAACTGATGGTGTGGACGGGATGGTTTGCCGCCTTGCCGAGACCGGCGTGGTCGAAGTTGTAGCCGTGGTTCGTCGCCAACTGATAGACCTCGTCCCACAGCGCCTTCGAAACCTCGTTCCGGTCCATGTAGAACGCGCTCACGCAAACCGGGTGCGTCGGGCGCTCGTCAGCGTGGCCCTCGCTGAACGTATCGCCCATCGTGAAGCTCCCGGCCGGGATGAGGGCCATGCCGGAGGGCAAGTTGCCGGGACCGGCCAGGCGGTAGTACATCTGCGCACCGCCCACGGTGTTGGTGACATAGTTGGTGGCACCGACCACCACCGGCGCGGGTGTCACGGCCCACCACGCGGCGCGGGCCGCATCCACGCCCGCCGCCAGCGTGTAGCCGGTGAAATTGGTCGGCCACCACAAGACCACGTTGGTGCCATTGACCGGCGCAATGCGCAGCAGGGGTCGTTGCATGGCCGTTTGTGGCGCGAGCACCACGTCGTTGCCGTCGCCGCCGAAATAGGTGATCTGGAAGAGCGTGCCGTTGATATACAGCATCGCCAGGTCCGGCAGGCCGTTGAACGTGCCGCTCACGGGATCGGTCCCGTCGTTGTCAATGATGATGAAGTTGTGAAAGGTGGGCGAAGCGAATCCCAACGTGGCGTGCAGGGTGGCGTTGGCCAAAGTGACCGCGCCCCGGACTTTGATCTGGTCGTAACCCGAGCCGGGCGAGGCGCCAAAGAGTTCAACATGGTAGTTGCCCGTGCTGGTGAAGGTGAGGTTGCTGCAGGTCAGGAGGCCGGGGGTGGGGCCATTCCATGCACCGGGGCGCAGGTGGCCGCTGACAAAGAGGTTCCCCACCACCCCCGTGCCGCCGAGCGTGCTGCTGGTGCTGCCGAAGTCAACCTGGCTTTGGGGCTGGGTGCCGTTGACCAGGACGGTGCCATCACCGATGTAGGTTTGGCCCGAGTGGGTGTTGTTTCCTGTCAGCGTCCAGGTGCCAGCGCCCACTTTCCAGAGAATGCTGCCGACGCCGCCGGAAGCCACCCCGCCGTAGGTGAAGGAATCGCCGGAATAACCCGCTTTCAGGTAGCCGCCATTCAAGGCCAGGTTGCCGTTGCCGGTCAGGGTATTGATCTGGTCGTGCAGGCCGTTGAGGTCGAGCAAGCCGGAGCTGTTGAGGGTGACATCGGCATCATCCAGAATCGGATCGTTGCTCAAGCAGCGCACGACATCCGCGTTCACCCCGCCCACACCGTCGCCGATGACGAGTCAGCCGGGGATGCAGCGGCCGAGGCCCCTGCCCAGTTCGAGCGTGCCTTCGTTCACGAGGGTCGGGCCGGCGTAGGTGTTGGCGGTGCTGCCCAGGTAGGTCAACGTGCCCCCGCCCGACTTGGTTACGCCGACCGTCCCGCTCAGGGCTCCTCTCAGAACGAGGTTCGCGCCGGCGCCCACGTTCATGGTGATATCCACATTGGAGAGCGTGAGGCTGGGATATAGGACGTTGGTCCCGGAGGCGTTGGTGGACCCGAGGCTGTTGGTGAGGGTGAAGGCGTTGCCGTAAATGACGTAGTTGCTGCCTTGGAATTGAATCTGGCTCAAGACCAGGCCGGTCAGATCGTTGGTGTTCACCGGGCGAGCCGCGCCGGCCGGAAAGATCAGAATGTCGCCATTTCCTGGGAGGACACCCGAACTCCAGTTCTGGGGGTCGTTCCAGTTGCCGCTGGTTGGACCGGCGCCGGTCCAGAATTTGACGGGGCCTGACACCGTATAGCCAGTCATTGTTGGCGTTTGAGACAAAGCTGCCATCATGGACCAGCCGTATGAGACATTCTCCGCGCTCAGAGGGATATCAAGGGAAAAGGTGCGGTAAAAGCCCGCCGGTGAGAGAATCCCTCGCGTCTGGAAGAGTGCGTTGTCAACCCCGGTTCCGAAAACAGTGGAAGCGGTGTCAAAAAAGCTGCTGCTCAAAGCGCCTTTCGGGGTGATTCCTTGCACCGACGTTACCATCACAGCGTTGGAAATCGCCACGGACTCGAGAGCAAATCCGCTCACGCCTTGAGTAAATGAGCCGCTAAGCCAAAGGGTTCCGTCAGTGACTCCAGCGAACGTACAATTGGCTGCGGTATATGGGAGGAGTCCAGTGCCGCCTCCGCGGCCTCCGGGTCCCTGCGCCGCCCCTGTATCGAAGTTCTTGGCAAAATCATAATAGATGTTGATACTGCCTGCAAGAGCAGCGGTGGGCACGGTCGCTATGTCCCCAGTACCTTGAGGGAACCTCCGAAAACTACTTTTCGGGGTTGATTTGATGGTGACACTTCAGTTTTTGGTGTGGCGGGTTTCAGGGCGGCTCTTTTTGTTGTTGGTT
>JALOTT010000307.1 GCA_025457745.1 Verrucomicrobiota bacterium | reverse complement strand
TCGATTTTTTCTGGAACTCGACCGGTAAATTCCGGCGGTTGATTCTTCGAGAGACTGGCTGCGATTCTCCCTCTCCCAGCGGGAGAGGGCAGGGGTGAGGGAGAACTCTGCTGACAAATAATGGACGCTGGAAGTCAGAGCATTCATTTCTTCAACGGCTCGGTGACTTTGAAATCCGGCTCGGGCTTCCAGTCAAAAATGCTTTCATCAAGCTCCGGATTCAAAACCGCGTTGGTAAAATCATTCCGCATCCGCGAGCCATCCACGAAAACCAATTCCGTGTTCATCAACTCAAACGCGTTGATCGCCAGGCCAACGCGAATTTCGTTCATCATCTTTCGGGCAAAGGCGCTTTTTGGTTGGAGCGCCAGTTGCCATGAGCCGTTGGTTTCCGTGAGCGAAAGGACGTGGAAGCGCGAGTCGAGATCGGCGCGGTTGCGCGAGAAACCCGCGTCGAGCAACGACAGCATGTCGCGCCATTCGCCTGAAGCACTGCCGCCGAGGGGATATTTTTCCGCCCGTTTAAGCCGGGGATAAATCACGAACATCTCGTCCGCGTTGCGCAACGCGATGGTTTTCGCCGGCGAGCCAAGCTCCCAACGAAACCGGTTCGGCGTGGCAAACCAGATGTGTCCGGTGGCGACCAATGGTTGAGTGAGCGTCCTGAGCGTCCGGGTTTGCGTGAAGTCCGCCGTCCAGGTGTGGAGGTTGGCTTGGGCGGCGAGCCAGGCGTTGAGGACGGCGTTGGTGTCGGCGGCCGGAGAGTGGCAAGCAAAAATCAGAAACACGAAAACGCCGAACATCGAATATCGAACACCGAACATCGAACCCGCGACCGAAGGGGACTTCGTTCGATCTACGATTTTTGATATTGGGTGTTCGATGTTTGTCTTCACTTTGGCCACACGGGAACGAAATGATACCATTGCTCGACATGCTGGCGAATCGCCGGCTCGAACGCACGCAGGATTTCCTGTGTCAGCTTGATTCGCGCGGCGCGGTCGCCAATTGCGGCGCGGTCGTAAACAATTTCCGGCAATAGCTGCGCCTCATAACCGCCGGGTTTCCGCACCACGAACGTCGGAATAACGGCGCAACCCGAAGCGCGCGCCAGTTCCGCCGCGGCGATGGACGCTCGGAACGGCCGGCCAAACATCTCCACCGTGACGGCGGTCGGCGGCGGCGGACGGTCCACGAGCAACGCCACCGTCGCCCCGGCCTGAAGTCGCTTGATGATTTCGACGAAGGCGAAGGTGTCTTCGCCCACGACCAGCGTTTCGATGCCCCGGCGCGCGCGGGATTTCTGGCGCAGTTCCGTGAAGCCGGCGCCCGGCTCCGGCTGCGTCAACACGAGGAGCTTGCCCCCCCGTTGGGCGAGAAACGCGCCGCCGAATTCCCAATTGCCCAGGTGCGGGGTCACGATGAGCACCCCCCGGCCGCGCGCCCGGGCGACGTCGAAAGTTTCCCACCCGCTCCATTCGGCCAGCCAATCATCAACGGGTTCGCCGTTCTCAAAACGCCACAGGTCGGACAGCTTGAGCGCGAACTGCCGGAAAAGTTTTTGGGTCGCGGCTTCAGCGGCCTCGCGGTTGCCATTCAGCGCGGGCAAAATATTTTGAATGACCACTTCGCGGCGATGTCTGGCCAGTCGCCAGTAAACCGCGGCAGCCATTCGCGCGAGCGCTTCGCAAAATCCGGCCGGGAGCAGTCGCGCGACGATCAGGCCCGCGCTCCATAGTCTGGCGGAGTATAGCGATGAGGGATTTTTCGATGGCGGGGGCGCGTTGGTTGTTCCACCCGCGAGTTTTCGCCACCAAACCGGCAGCAAGTAGATCGCGGTGAAATACACCAAAGCGATGCCGGTGGAGCACACCAGTCCCAAACTGGCCAATCCCGCGTTGCTGGATAGTCCGTTCGAGCCAAAGCCCGCGGCGGTCGTAGCCGCGCAGAGAAACACCGCGCGTCCGGTGATCCGGCGCACCGCGGCGATGTCGCCCCCGTGCCGGCGCAACGCGAGTTGGATGTGAATCGTGTAATCCACGCCCGCGCCGAGCAGGATCGGGATGGCCATCAGGTTCATCAAATTCCAAGACCAACCGGCCAGGCTCATCACGGCCAGCAGGACGACCAGACTGAAACCGAGCGCGGCGAAGCTCAACCCCACTTCCGTCCAGCGGCGAAACGCCAGCCACAGACAAACGCCAACCATGACTACCATCGCGGCCACCACCCACCACAGCCGTTGCTCGACGTGTTGCAGCATGGCCTCGCCCAGCAGCGGCCACGCGGTCAGCCAGACGCCCGGCAGTTCGGGAGTCAGCTTCGCCAAGGTTGCGGCCGTAACGTCATTCGTCCCCGGATAAATCGCGCCGGCCGCCAGCCAGTTTTCTCCGTCCCGGGCGACCGCGCGCTTCAATAGCCACTGAGAGGCTTCGTTCGTGGGCCAGATCGCGCCGGTCGTTTCCCCCGCAAACTTCCAGGCGCGGAACAAATCTTCCGTGAGGGCCAGCGCGTCTGACGTGAAGCCCGCTTGCTGGGCCGCAGCTTTCATCTTTTCGGCCTGGGTGATCAAGCCGCGCGCGGCGGCGAGGTTGATCCGTTGCCATTCGGCGTGCGGCCAAAGCGCCGTCGGCAGCATGAAACCGCGCGCTTCGTGATTGGTGACCGCTTGCGCGAGCTGCGCGCCAACGGCATCGAGGCGGAGGGCGACTTCGTGCACGTCGCGCCCGGAGAACACGAGCAAGAGCGGTTCGCCTTGCTGGTTCAGCTCCGTCTGCATTTCGTCGAGCGCCGTCTTCGCCGGGTTGTGCTTGGGTTGCAGCGGACCTGAACTGTGCTCCATCGGCGGCCATGAGTGCCACAGCACCAGCATGGCAAACAGCGCGATAATTCCGGTGGCCAGACGCGCGAACTCCGGTGTTCCGGCGGCGGGCCACTTGACGATCGGCGATTTGCGATTGGCGCGCGGATCGGTTTTCCGCAGACCACCGCGCATCACGCCGGGCAGAAAAAGGTATAGCATCACCACGGCGGCCAGCAGCACGCCAATGGCCACCAGCGAGCCGAGTTGCGACAGACCCGGCAGCCCGGCGAAGTTCAGCAGCGAAAACGCCGCCGCCGTCGTCACCGCCGACCACACGATGCCCGGCGTGTGGATGCGGCGCAATTCGCGCGCGGAAAGTTCCGGCGCGGCGACCCATTCCTGATACAGCATCAGACCATAATCCACGGCGAGACCGAGCAGGATCGCGGCAAAACCCAGGCTTACGGCGTTGAGCTTTCCGAAAATCAGCCCGCCCGAAGCGAGCGTGCCGGCCACGATCAACCCCAACGCTGCGAGCAACCACAGCAACGGCCGCCAACTCCGGTGCGCCCACCAGAACAAGCCTACGATCAGGAGCGTGGTACTCAACGCCGAGCCTTGGAGATCGCGCTCCATGCCGGTGGACATTTCGGCGACGAACGCCGGTGTGCCGGTGAAACGAATGGTCACCGGGCCGGGCCGGTTCGCCGAATTCTCCCAGCGGTTGACCGCCGCTTTGATGCGATTGAACCACGCGGCACAGGTGCGATAATTCGACAACTCGTCCCGCGCCTCCACGAACACCACCCGAAACGTGCCGTCGGCCGAAGCGAAGCTGTCTTTTTGGCTGCCCAAGGACATCTCGCCGCCCAAGCCAGTTTCCGGCAACCGCGTGAAACCAAACGGATCGTAGCCCAACCGCGCGATTTCCATCGGCGAGAGGGTCGTGGAGAGTTGCTCGCGGGACTCGGCCAGGACGCGCTCAAACTTGTCGGGAGCGAGCCGGTTGGTAAGTTGGGCGAAGGCTGCGGGTAGCTGGTTCAACCAGAGATAGGCGATGAGTTCCGCCGTCTGATCGGGATGCTCTTGCAAGGGCGGCTGCCAGAGGGCGTTGGCGACGAGATTCGTTTCTCCGCGCAAGACGTCAACGAGTTGGCGCGCGGCGGTGGTCGCTGTCTCGGCATCCGGTGCGCGCAGCGTGAGAACGAGTTCGCGGGTACTGGTGAAATATTTTTGATAAAGTTTCAACCCCTGAATGACGGGCAACTCGCCCGGCAACAGGTTGAGCACCTCGACATCCCAGCGGAGGCGGAGCAGACCGAGGACGAGCGCCAGCGCCAACAGCAGCCAACCCCAGCGCAGCCAGCGGCAATTCATCGCCGACCTCCCCTCGCTTCGAAGCACGGCTGGCCTGGTTGTTGGAGTTCACGCTTCAGCGTGCTCCCGGACAAGCCAAAGCTGGAACTCCAGCGCGGGTTCATGGGAAAAATGTGCCCTCCAAGATTTCACCCGTGCGCGCGTTGTCCAGTCGCCACGAATTTTTCTCGGCCCGCGAAAACTTCCAACCGCGCGGCAAATCCGCGCCCGCCAGCGCGCGCGGCAGTTGAAACCAAGCGAAGCGAGCCGGCGGCCGACCGCGCCCACCGCGCTGATAATCGCCCGCGCCGAATTCAATCTGCCAGCGATCGCCGGCCACCTGCGCCGTCGCAAGCGCGAACGGCGTTTTGGAAAACTGGACGAAGACATTTCCGTTGGCGTTTGTGGCCAACAAGAGTTCGCCCGCGAGTTCAGTCTTGTTTTTCAGCGGTTTCCAGATGGCCTGGCCTGGTTGCACGCGCCAGCCGGGGGCCGAGAAATCAGCCGGGGGCAAGGGTGGGATTGAGCGACAGCCAACGCCGAAACCAGTTGAAATTAAAAATGCGGCTTTCACGGCGACGTGGAGAAATTTCTTCCAGCGTCTCGCGGCCGCCGCCGTGAGGCGAACGGCACCGCAAAGGCCTGACATCGCAACCATTAACCGCGATGGTTGGTGTAGCGCGTCACTCCGTGCGCGCCGCTGGCGGGAGGAGGGTCTGAACGGCGCGCATGGAGTGACGCGCCCTGCCTTGAGGTTCATGGAAAGGCTCATTTTCTCCGGCGGAAGAAGAGTCAGAGCCTCCTCGCGCCGGCTGCTACAACTTTGAATTGGGCCACGTTTCAAACCTTCTCCACGCACTGGTGGGTTTCCAATTCCACCTTCTTTGTCATTGGCGCGAACGAGATGCGCGGCACCAACGCGACCGCACTTTTGAAGTTTAACGGGCCGGAAGAAATAGTAAAGCC
>JALOTT010000306.1 GCA_025457745.1 Verrucomicrobiota bacterium | reverse complement strand
CCAACATCCTTTACGCCGCCGGTCGCGTTGGCAAGTTTGCGTCGGGTTGCGACTTTGGCTTGTATGTTGGCCACATGACAGTGGCTCGCAACAACTCGCCCTACGGCGCGACGCATTCGTGGCTGCCGCTGTACAACTCCGATATCTCGACCACGACCTATAGTTGGCTGGCGTTGCCGCAATTCGACTTAGGACAAATTGGCCGTCCTGATCCGCTGAAATGGATGGCGATGTATGGATGCAACAGCCTCCGTCAACAAGACTTCGTTGATCTTTGGACGAAATTCCTGCTGCCTATGCCGCCAAATCTACGGCTGTTGCTTGGGTCTGAGACAGGGGTTTACATTCACCCGGTCTTTGGTTCGCGTTTTGCGGCCAACCTGCATGGCTGGAATAGCGGCGGGAATCCGATGACGATCAAGGAAGCTTGGTACGATGCGTCAGCCGTAGCGCACACCGAATCCGCAAAAACCTGGAGAGTTTGGAAACGCCCGGGCACGACCATTATGACTGTTGTCTATCGCGACACGACGCAGGGGGCAAGCTGGAATACTTTGAACGACAAAATCTGGCAGTGGGGCACAGACATCAGCTTCGATTGGTTCGATGTATCGCTCAATTCCAGGACCGTTTACGTGCCATGAATCGTTCTTTGGCAAAACTGGCAGGTTCGTTGTTGTGCGTCTTGGCAATGATGGACGCATCCGCCAACAACCTGCTAATCCCCTACCAAACCGTCCCGTTGACGGTTTCAGGATATGAAATCGTCAACCGGATTCCGGCTTCGAGCCAACGCCGATGGCCTGAGAAACTGCCAATCTTCAAACGCAAGTCGAGCGAGTTTCCCGTTGCTGGTTTGCAGGCGTTGCTCGACCAATCGGGCTTTGCTGGGACCAATGTCGCCGCCCTGTTTCAGCGTGCTGCCCACCGGGATGAAGATCGCGGGATCATAAATGTGAGAACGCCCGACGGAATGGAATATTTCGTCGTCAATGCTTTACAGGGACGCGTTCTCCTTTACTGCGGCACTGAACGAGGCGGTGAAATTCCACCGCCTGATGCTGTTCCCGCACTTGCAACCGTCAGGGAGCGTGCGGTTCGCCTGGCTGAAATGCTGGGCGTGCCGACTGCGGAGTTGGAGCTAAAGGCGGATGGTTCGATTCGCATGGTTGTCATGGAGGACGATCAAATTCGGCGCGGGATCAAACACAAGGCGAGTCGGTCGGTGACCATGTCGAGAACCATTGCCGGGTATCCGATCCTCTCGCAAGACGATGACAAGATTCAATTGCAACTGGGAGTGGATGGCCGACTCCTGAAATTCGATTTGAAATGGTCTTTCATTGAGCCGTTGCGCACGAATCACGTCCTCCGCGTTTCGAAGGTGCTCGACGCGATCAAGCAGGGAAACGTCGTGGCGGACATACTGAATGAATATCCAGCAGACGGAATCGCCCGCATCGAGATCAAGGACATTCAAGTACTTTACGTTGTTCCGGATTCGCCATCCTCCCAAACCGCTTCAACAAACGGCGAAATGCGGCCTGTGGCGTCTCTGTATGCTGTTTTCAAGTCGAAGACGGGCGAAAGGACAGAAGGGGGATTGTTTGCGCCAATCTTGGATTCAAAGTAGCCTGCGCGCCGGAAATGAAATGGCACGCGCGAAAGATTCTGACTGGCGGCCTGCTCTTTGTTGGCGGAATCACTGCTCTGCTCATTTGGAACGCGCAAAAGGTCGGCAAGACTCTCGACAGCTATCACGGCGTTCCCGTTTATGACAACGGCCTGATGTTCTTTCGCAGCTATGGACGGCATTACGCAGCGGACGGCTACTACTACGGCCAGAAATGGCAGTGCGTGGAGTTTATCAAGCGGTTCTATCACGACGCCAAAGGCCACAAAATGCCGGACGTGATGGGGCACGCGAGAAGTTTCTTCGATGAAACGATTCCGGCAGACGCGCTGAATCCGCGTCGTGGACTTGTCCAGTATCTGAACGGCTCAACCGAAAAGCCCCGTCCTGATGACTTGCTTGTTTTCACGGACACGAAGTATGGGCATGTGGGCATCATCACGGAAACAGGTGCCGATTTCGTCGAAATCATCCAACAGAACATCCTCGGTCACACCCGCCAGCGCCTTTCGCTTGTCGTGAGCAACGGACATTATTTCGTGGCCGAGGCGCGACGACCAGCAGGCTGGCTGCGACAGGAAGTTTCCAAGCCGTAACGCGAGCGTTTGACGAAGATTGTTCCTCCTCGTTCTCGTCGTCGTCCCCGATTTTTCGCCTGTTTCGAGAACGAGGAGGAAGAGGGTGCGCGGAGAATTGTCAGAACACGCTTTGAAAGATCTGGCCGACAACCCCTGCTTGGCCCACAAGATGTGATTCAGCGGGAACTCAATTCCACGACAAATCCTCCGGCATCTGCGCGCGGAGTTTGTTGCGCCAGCCGCCCTTGCGGTGCAGGACGGCCTGCCAGAGTTGTTCAGGGGGCGTGTCGAAAACCAGTTCCAGCGACGCCGGGTGCGCCAGCCACGCCTTGCGCTTCATTTCATCTTCAAGCTGCCCGCCGCTCCAGCCGGCGTAGCCCGCGAAGAGCCGCACCTTCTTATCCGGCGAAAACGATTCGCCGATGTCCACCAGCGCGTCGAGCGAATGGTCCAGATTCAAATTGGGCAGCACGTTGGCGTCTGGGATGAAGCTGTCCGTGTACAGAAAACTTAATGCGGTGGGCTGCACCGGGCCACCGAGGTAGAGCGGGCTTTCCTTCAGCACATCCGGGAGGTCGGCCACGATCATTTCGCCGACCTTGTTGCCGGTGGCGCGGTTCAGCACCAGGCCGAACGCGCCTTCGGCGTCGTGCTGGCAGATCAGCACCACGGTGCGCTGAAAAAACGAACCGGACAACTGCCCGCTGTCGAGCAGCAACTGGCCTTTCAAGAATTTCGCTTTGTCCGCCATACCGCGCGCACTCAGTATCGCTCAAACCAGCGCCCTGGGTAATTTTGTCGAATCGTCAAATCGCAGACCGTTGGACCAGGCAGCCGATCCGACGGTTCACCGGTTCAACGAAATCACACCAGCGCCTTGACCTGCTTCACAATCGCCGCCGCATCAATACCGAACTTGGCCAGCAATTCTTCCGGCTTGCCGGAACGCGGCAACTCGCGCACGGCCAGCTTGGTGACCTTGATTCCGTCCGCGCTAAGTTCGCCCGCAACGGCGTCGCCCAGTCCGCCCTCGGCATAGTGGTCTTCGACGGTCACGACGACATTTTTCGTCTTCTTCGCCGCCGCAAGGATCACGCTCTTGCCCAACGGCTTCACGCTGTAGGCGTCAATCACCGTGACGCCAATGCCGTCCTTCGCCAGCGCGTCGGCGGCTTTGAGCGCCTCATGCAGCGTCACACCGGCGCCAACAATCGTGACTTTGTCCCCGGCATTTTGGCGCACGACTTTCGCACCGCCGATGGGGAATTGTTCGTCGTTGCCGTAGATCACCGGGGTCTTGGGCCGCGACGTGCGCAGATAACAAATCCCTTTCGCCAGCGCCATTTGTTCGACGAGTTTCTCGGTGCTCACCGCGTCGCTCGGATATAGCACCACGCTGCCGAAGATGGCCCGCATCATCGCCAGGTCCTCCATCGCCATCTGCGACGGGCCATCCTCGCCAATGCTCACACCCACGTGCGAACCGGCGAGTTTGAGGTTCGCCAGCGAAATGCCCGCCACGCGGATTTGATCGTAACCGCGCGCCAGAAAGCACGCGAACGCGGATGCGAACGGCACCTTGCCGCGCGTGCCAAAACCCACCGCCACGCCTACCATATTTTGCTCCGCGATGAAGCACTCGGTGAAACGTTCCGGGAATTTCTTGGCAAACTTTTCCGCGAAGGTTGAATTTTTCGTGTCGCCGTCCATCGCCACGACCCGCAAATCCGTTTCGCCGATACGGGCGAGGGCGTTGCCGTAAGCTTCGCGCGTGGCCACCACGTCGCCCAGTTTGTAAGTCAGCGGCGGGTAGCCCGCGGGCACGGCATTGGCCGGAGCCGGGAGCTGGTTCGGCGCGGGAATCGCCACGCCGGCGGCGGGGCGCGCGCTGGGCTGCAATTCGGCGATGGCTTTGGCCGCCTCGTCTTTGCTCAAAGCCTTGCCATGCCAGCCGTCCTTGTCCTGCATGAACGAAACCCCCGCGCCCTTGTAAGTCTTGGCTAGAATCACCAGCGGTTGGTCGTTCAAGCCGACGCCGCTGAGCACTTCCATGATTTCTTCGAGGTCGTGACCGTCGTCCAGGGTTTCAACGCGCCAACCAAACGACTTGAAACGATCGCGATAGACATTGATCTCGTGTCCGAACGCTGTCGCCTGGCTTTGGCCGAGACGATTCACGTCCACGACCGCGATCAAATTGTTCAGCTTGTAAATCCCCGCGAGCGACGCCGCTTCCCATACCGCGCCCTCGGCGATTTCACCGTCGCCGAGCAGCACGTAGGTGCGGTAATCGAGATTGTCCAGCCGCGCGGCCAGCGCCATGCCTGCCCCGACGCCCAAGCCCTGTCCGAGCGAGCCGGTCGCCACATCCACGAACGGCAGCCGCGGTGTCGGATGACCTTCGAGGTCGGAGCCGAGCGTGCGCAGCTTCAGCAAATCTTCCGCGGGAAACAATCCGGCCTCCGCCCACGCCGCATAAAGCAGCGGCGCGGCGTGGCCCTTGGAAAGAATGAAGCGGTCGTTGTTGTGGAAGTGCGGATTTTTTGCGTCGTAACGCATGTGGCCGAAAAACAGCGCCGCCATCACGTCCGCCGCCGAGCAGCAGGAGGTGGGATGCCCGCTGCCGGCCGCCGTCGTCGCCGCAATCGAATGAATCCGCAACTGGTTTGCGATTCCCTTCAGCAATTCAATGTCTGTCTCAATCATGTGGGGCGGGAAAGTAAACGAGTGCCGGCCAAAGGGAAAGAATGAAAATCATGTCCGGCGGAAGAAATTACAGGAACATGGATGACAGGAA
The DNA here is from genome assembly GCA_025457745.1 of Verrucomicrobiota bacterium. Taxonomy (GTDB): domain Bacteria; phylum Verrucomicrobiota; class Verrucomicrobiia; order Limisphaerales; family JADLHS01; genus JALOTT01. The sequence goes on along the minus strand of JALOTT010000306.1, from coordinate 118 downwards.
AATTGGCTAACCGCGAAATACGGGTATGTGGTTTGTCAACGGGAAGGTTGCGAAATTTTCTATTTTCGAGGTAGGGTGGAGTTGCGGCTGGGAGGATAGGGCTCTGCAGGAGTGCAAC
>JALOTT010000305.1 GCA_025457745.1 Verrucomicrobiota bacterium | reverse complement strand
TGAGCAGCTTGCCCTCTTACTGAAGGATGCTTCCCAATATGAGTTGGGATCGATGAGCATGGATCAACCGCAGGTCATTCTCGGCCTCATTATGGGCGGCGCGGTGATTTACTGGTTCACCGGCGCGTCCTGCCAGGCAGTCGTTACCGGCGCGTATCGCGCGGTGGTCTATATCAAGGAGCACATGAAACTCGACGCCAAGACCGCGTCCGAGAAGGACAGCAAGGAAGTGGTCCGCATCTGCACCGTTTATGCGCAGAAGGGCATGTGGAACATCTTCATCGTGGTGTTCTGCCTGGCGCTGGCCCTGCCGTTCTTCCACCCGTACTTCTTCATCGGCTATCTCATTGCCATCGCGTTCTTCGGTTTGTTCCAGGCCATCTTCATGGCCAACGCCGGCGGCGCGTGGGACAACGCCAAAAAAATTGTCGAGGTGGACCTCCGACAGAAAGGCACCGATTTGCACGCTGCCACCGTCGTCGGCGACACCGTGGGCGATCCCTTCAAGGACACTTCGTCCGTGGCGATGAACCCGGTGATCAAGTTCACCACGCTGTTCGGCCTGCTCGCCGTGGAAATCGCGGTGACGATGACCAACCAGAGTCTGAAGACCGGCATCGGCGTGTTCTTCTTCGCCGTCGCACTGATCTTCGTCTATCGGTCGTTCTACGCGATGCGGATTCCGGAAGAGAAGTAAGCGGCAATTTTTTATCACGCGCCCTTCCGGGTCATCGAGCCGGAAGGGCGTCGTGCTTTTGGAACTCGTTCGCCAGCGTTGCTTCATTCCAACGCCGTCGCAAAATCCGGCGATTTCTTTTGATTCCTGTCCCTTGGAAAGGCAAAGTGGTTGAGTTGGCCCCCGGCGAGGACGACCTTCTATGCAAGAACCATCCGCCATCCGCAAGATCGCCTTCCTCGGCGATTATCTGCCGAGGAAATGCGGCATCGCCACGTTCACGACCGATTTGCGTTGCGCGGTGGCGGCGGAGTTTCCGGCCATCCAATGCCTCGTCGTGCCGGTCAACGATCTCGCGGGCGGCTACGATTATCCGGCGGAGGTGCGCTTCGAGATCGCGGAGCAGGACCTGCCCTCCTACCTGCGCGCCGCCGATTTTCTGAACATCACGGACGTGGACGTGGTATGCGTGGAGCATGAGTTCGGCATTTTCGGCGGGCCGGCGGGCAGCCATGTGCTGGCGCTGCTGCGCGAACTGCGGATGCCCATCGTCACCACGTTGCACACGATTTTGCGCGAGCCCAACGCGGAGCAACGGCGCGTGATGCGCGAGTTGATCCGGCTTTCGACGCGGCTGGTGGTCATGACCGAACGGGGCCAAGGGTTGCTGCGCGAAGTTTATCAGACGCCGGCGGCCAAGGTTGACCTCATTCCGCACGGCATTCCCAACATGCCGTTTGCAGACCCGAATTATTTCAAGGACGAGTTCGACGTGGCGGGCAAACAAGTGTTGCTCACGTTTGGCCTGTTGTCGCCAAACAAAGGAATCGAATACGCGCTGCGGGCGCTGCCGGACATCATCCGGGAATTTCCCACGATCGTTTACATCGTGCTGGGCCAGACCCATCCCAATCTGCTGCGCGAGGAGGGCGAAGCCTATCGCCTGGGCCTGGAGCGGCTGGCGAAGGACCTCGGGGTGCAGAAGCACGTCGTGTTCTTCAATCGCTTCGTCGAACTGGAGGAATTGATGCGGTTCATCGGCGCGGCGGACATTTATCTCACGCCCTACCTGACCGAGGCGCAAATCACTTCCGGCACGCTGGCCTACGCGTTCGGTGCGGGCAACGCGGTGGTGTCCACGCCTTACTGGCACGCGGCGGAATTGCTGACGGCGGAACGCGGCAAGCTCGTTCCCTTCCGCGATGCCAAGGCCATAGCCGTCGCCGTCGTCGAGTTGCTGCGGGACGAACCGCTGCGCCACTTGATGCGGAAGAACGCCTACAAGCTGGGGCGCGACATGGTGTGGAGTCGCGTGGCGCAACTCTATGCGAAGTCTTTCGAGCAGGCGCGCCAGGACCACAGTTTCGTGGGACGAAAATCGTCGCCCATCAAGACGCTCGACGAACAGCCCGGGCAGTTGCCGGACCTGAAGCTGGATCATCTGTTCCGGATGAGCGATTCGACCGGCATCTTTCAACACGCCAGCTTCACGGTGCCGAATTTTGCCGAAGGCTATTGCACAGACGACAACGCCCGCGCCCTGGTCCTGGCCGTGATGCTGCAAAAGCTGGGCCACGATTCGCCGCCCATCAACGCCTGCGCCGCTACCTACGCGGCGTATCTCAATCACGCCTTCGACCGGGCGAGGCGCCGCTTCCGCAATTTCATGAGCTTCGACCGCCGCTGGCTGGAGGACGTTGGCTCGGAAGATTGCCAGGGTCACGCGCTGTGGGCGTTGGGCTTGTGCGTGGCGCAGGCGGGCCAGGGCAGCTTCCAGATGCTGGCCGCCGAACTCTTCGAGCAAGCCCTGCCCGTGGCTGCCGACTTCACGTCGCCGCGCGCGTGGGCGTTCACGCTCATCGGCATTGACGAATATCTGCGGCGGTTGAGCGGCGACCGGCGCGCGAACCAGATTCGCGAATCGCTCACGACGCGACTGATGCAGAGTTACGCCGACACCGCTGGCGCAGACTGGCACTGGTTTGAAGAAGTCGTCTCGTATGCGAACGCGCGGCTGCCGCATGCGCTGATTCTCAGCGGCCGCTGCCTGAGCGCCGCACCGATGCTGGAAACCGGCCTCAAAGCCTTGCGCTGGCTGGTCAAGGTTCAGACCTCGGATGCCGGTTCTTTCCGGCCGATCGGCTCGAACGGCTTTTTCCCGCGCGGCAAACAACGCGCGACCTTCGACCAGCAACCCATCGAGGCGCAGGCCACGGTTTCTGCCTGCATCGAGGCGTATCATGCGACGAGCGACCTGTTCTGGGTGGCGGAAGCCCGCCGGGCGTTCGAGTGGTTTCTCGGGAGAAATGATCTGGGCCTGGCGCTCTACGACGCGAGCACGGGCGGCTGTCGCGACGGACTGCACGTGGATCGCGTGAGCCAAAACCAGGGTGCCGAGTCCACGCTGGCCTTCCTGCTCGCGCTCGCGGAAATGCAGGCGCTGCAAAACACCATGACCAGCTTCAAGGAACCGCCGGGCGAGTAGCGCTGGAATACCGGAAGCCGACACCAGAAATGAAACCATGACCACCATCACACCGACAACTGTCCACGCGAAGCGCATCGGGCCAACCCTGACCCCGGATCGTTCGCGGGTGCTGATGCGCCCGTTTTATCCCAGCACCGACGACATCGCGCGGCGGATCGTCGCCCGCGTCCTGGCCCTCTCCGATGAAGATGTCGCGCGGCTGCTGAGCCAGGTGTTGGGCGAGTTTGAGGACCGGCACGAGCAGGTTGAGAACTTTTTCCACAACCGCTTTGCGCAGGTGCGGCATTACCTGCGCGAGGCGTGGGCGACTTCGTCGGAACGGCAGGCGCTCATCGGCGCTCACTTCACGCATGAATACTCCCCGGAGTCCACGGCGCTGTTCAATCCCTCCATCGTGCCCCACCCCGACCAGACCGGGCTGCCCAAGGGCGCGCTCCGTTTCATCCTGAGCCTGCGGGCCACGGGCGAGGGGCACATTTCCTCCATCACCTTTCGCACGGGAATCGTGAGCGCACAGCATCGCATCACGCTCACGGCGCCGGTGCCGTTTGCCACGGAACCGGAGCGCGTGCCCAATCCGGCTTACGAGCAGGCGCTGTTCGCGCGCAAACTGAAGGAAGCCGGCGTGCAAAATGACTTTTGCCAGCGCGTGCTGGGTCAACTCCCCGAGGCTTTCATCCTGGACGACCTGCACCACGTCCTGACGGCGGAGCGCCGGCAAATGGACCCGGCCGACGCCACGGTTGACCGAGCCGCGCGCGGCATCCTGCTGCTGGCCGAGTCGAACTACGAAGTGCACTTTGCTCCCGGCAGCCGGGTTTCGCAGCGCGTCCTCTTTCCGTCCACGGCCAGCCAGCGCAACGGTATCGAAGACGCGCGCTTCGTCCGTTTCCAAAACGACGACGGCAGCGTCACCTACTATGCGACCTACACCGCTTACGACGGCAAAATCACGTTGCCTCAGTTGCTGGAGACGCCGGACTTTTTCCATTTCAAGTTCAGCACACTCAACGGCCCCGCCGTGCAGAACAAAGGCATGGCGCTGTTCCCACGGAAAATCAACGGTCACTACGCCATGCTCTCGCGCCAGGACGACGAGAACATTCTCCTGATGTTCTCGGACAACATCCATTTCTGGGATGCGCCCAAAGTGCTGTTGTCACCGGCCCAACCGTGGGAATTCATCAAGATGGGCAACTGCGGTTCGCCGATTGAAACGGAGGCTGGCTGGCTGGTATTGAGCCACGGCGTGGGTGCGATGCGTAAGTACTGTCTCGGCGCGTTCCTGCTGGATTTGAACGATCCCACCCGCGTGATCGGACGTTTGTGCGAGCCATTGCTTTCTCCAAACGAAGCGGAGCGCGAAGGCTACGTCCCGAACGTGGTGTACACCTGCGGCGCGCTGCTGCACGGCCGGGAACTCATCATCCCCTACGCCATGAGCGACTACGCCACCAGCTTCGCCACCGTGTCGTTGGATGAGCTTTTGTCCGCGATGGAATGAGTTCAAAGAACGCCGGCACGAACGGCACCCTGGTTCTGCCACGCGACGTGCATGGCGCAAAGGGCGACATGGCAACCATCACGCTGGCCAAGACCGAGCAGGCCAAGCCAAAAATATTGACGTGTCGGTCGGCTGAAACAGTCGCTCATGAATCCCCCGCGGAACTTTTGCCCGCCCGGGGAAAAACAACATTCAAACCCTCACAACACTTATGAAAGCAACACAGCAAGCAGAAGCTCCAAAAAACCTCCAGACGCGCACAGCCAGTGGAATTTGTCGCGCCCGAAGTGAACATTTTCGAGACGCCGGAAGGCTATGTCATCGAAGCGGAAATGCCAGGCGAGAACAAGGACGGCTTGGCAATTACGGTCGAAGGCAACGAGATTGCCATTGTGGGTCGGCGGGCGGATGAGTCCGTACTGGGCGAAGCGTTTTTCCGCGAACGCACAAAGGGCGACTTCCGCCGCGTCTTCGAACTCGATCCGG
>JALOTT010000304.1 GCA_025457745.1 Verrucomicrobiota bacterium | reverse complement strand
ATCATACCACATCACAAATAGAACATATTCAAAGGAGATCAGAACATTACAAATCACAACATAAACCTCAGCCACTACGTCAATGGAGTGGCCAAGAAACACGGCGAGGTGTCGCAGCACATGTTCGCGCAATACAAGATTGACGCCATCACCAACGGCGTGCATGCGCGGACTTGGACCGGTAAGGTGTTCCAGGAACTGTTTGACCGCCACATTCCCGGATGGCGCGAGGACAGTTTCATGCTGCGCTACGGGTTGAGCCTTCCGGCGAAGGAAATCTGGCACGCGCACCAACAGACGAAAGGTCTGTTGCTGGAGCGTGTCAATCGGGAGACAAACACGGGCATGAAGCCGGATGTCTTCACGCTGGGCTTCGCCCGTCGCGCCGCCGCCTACAAACGCGCGGACTTGTTGTTTCATGACCTCGAACGCCTCAAGGTGATTGCGGCGAAGGTTGGCAAATTCCAGGTCGTCTATGCCGGCAAGGCGCATCCACAGGACCAAGAGGGCAAGGAATTGATCCAGCGCATCTGTCAGGCCGCTGAGGCTTTGCGCGGGAGCGTGAAGGTCGTTTACCTCGCCAATTACGATTGGGAACTCGGCCAACTCATGACCGCCGGAGTGGACGTTTGGCTGAACACGCCAAACCCGCCCATGGAAGCCTCGGGCACGAGCGGCATGAAGGCCGCCCTCAACGGCGTCCCAAGCCTGAGCATTCTCGACGGCTGGTGGATCGAAGGCTGCATTGAAGGCACAACCGGCTGGGCGATTGATTCGACCGCGCCTGCCGAAGGCGATCGCACACCTCACGATGCCGACTCGCTTTACGACAAACTGGAGAAAATCGTGATGCCACTTTATTACCGGAATCGCGACGGTTGGTTGAACGTCATGCGTCACGCCATCGCATTGAACGGCTCGTTCTTCAACACCCAGCGAATGATTCTCCAATATGTGCTGAAGGCTTATTTCGAATGAGTCCTACCCCTGCCAATCTTGCTGGCAAACGAGTGCTTACCGTCAACGGCGGCTCGTCGAGCATCAAGTTCGCGATGTTCGAGGCGGGCGAAATTTTGAGGCGAATTCTGGCAGGCCGGATTGAACGAATCGGGTTGCCGGAGACGACCTTCGCAGTGAAAAGCGAGGTCAAGGCGGAAACTTTTTCGCGGCGGATCATTGCGGCGGACCACTCGGCGGCTGTCGAGACGTTGATGGACTGGATTGGAAATCGCATCCAACAGGGCGGGTTGAGCGGCGTCGGGCATCGCGTCGTGCATGGCGGACCGAAATACAGCGCACCGCAGCGGATCACGCCCGAAATGATTGAGGAACTGCGTCGGCTCACGCCGTTTGATCCGCAACATTTGCCAGAGGAAATCCTCCTCACCGAGGCGTTTCACCGGCGATTTCCCGGCTTGCCCCAAGTTGCTTGTTTCGACACCGCTTTTCACCACGATTTGCCGCGCGTGGCGCAACTGCTACCCATCCCGCGCAGCTTCGAGGCGAAAGGCGTTCGACGCTACGGCTTTCACGGATTGTCTTATGCGTATCTCATGGAGGAACTGGAACGAGTTGCCGGGCCACAAGCCGCGCATGGGAAAGTCATTCTCGCCCACCTCGGCAATGGCGCGAGTCTCGCCGCCGTGAGCGAGGGCAGGCCGGTGGACACCAGCATGGGTTTCACGCCGACCGCTGGCATTCCGATGAGCACGCGCTCCGGCGATCTCGACCCCGGACTGGTTTGGTATCTGGCGCAAACCGAGAGGATGGACGCGAAACAGTTCAACGAAATGGTGAATTTCCAATCGGGCTTGCTCGGCGTATCGGAAACCAGCGCCGACATGCGCGACTTGTTGGCGCGCGAGGGGCAAGACGTGCGCGCGGCGGAGGCGGTCGCATTGTTCTGTTACCAGGTGAAGAAGTGGATCGGCGCTTTCAGCGCGGCGCTCGGCGGATTGGACACGCTCGTCTTTTCCGGCGGCATCGGCGAGAACGCGCCTGAAGTCCGTGCCCGAATATTCGACGGGTTGGGGTTTCTCGGCATCGAACTCGACCGCGAGCAGAACGCAGCCAATGCCGGCGTGATTTCCTCGAAGACAGGTCGGGTTTCCATTCGCGTCATTCGCACAGACGAGGAATGGATGATTGCCAAAACGGTTTGCCGGGTATTGGGACTGTCCGGTTGCAAAGATTCTTTATGAAAACCAAACACAGCAAGCGCACAAGCAAGGTTTTGTCGCCCGAAGTTCTGCGGAAGATGGACGCCTACTGGCGCGCGGCCAATTATCTGTCGGTCGGCCAAATTTACCTCTACGACAATCCGCTGCTGAAAAAGCCGCTCAAGCGCGAGCACATCAAACCGCGCCTGCTCGGTCATTGGGGCACGACGCCAGGCTTGAATCTGATTTACGTCCATCTCAACCGCATCATCAAAGAACAGAACCTGAAGGTCATCTATGTCACCGGGCCGGGGCACGGCGGGCCGGGATTGGTCGCCAACACGTATCTCGAAGGCACATACAGCGAGACCTATCCGAACGTGGCGCAGGACGAAGCCGGGATGAAGCGGCTGTTCAAACAATTCTCCTTCCCTGGCGGCATCCCGAGCCACGTCGCGCCGGAAACGCCGGGGTCAATTCACGAAGGCGGCGAATTGGGCTATGCGCTGTCGCACGCGTTCGGGGCGGCGTTTGACAATCCCGACCTGATCGTTGCGTGTGTCGTTGGGGACGGCGAAGCGGAAACCGGTCCAATGGCCACAAGCTGGCACTCGAACAAATTTCTAAATCCCGTTCGTGACGGCGCGGTGCTGCCGATCCTCCATCTGAACGGCTACAAGATTGCCGGCCTGACCGTGCTCGCCCGTCTGCCGCATGGTGAACTGGAATCGTTGTTCCGTGGTTATGGTTACGAGCCGCACTTCGTTGAAGGCGACGAGCCAGCCGACGTTCACCATCAGATGGCTGCCACGTTCGACGCCGTCTTCACCAAAATCAAACGCATTCAGGAAACGTCCCGCCGGAACGGCTTCAAGCAGCGTCCGCGCTGGCCGATGATTGTCTTGCGCACGCCCAAAGGCTGGACCGGGCCAAAGATCGTGGACGGAAAGAAAGTCGAGGGAACATTCCACGCGCATCAAGTGCCGATGGGTGACATGGACAAGCCGGCACACATCAAAATCCTTGAGCGCTGGATGAGGAGCTACAAACCACAAGAACTCTTCGACAAAGCCGGCAAGCTGCGGGAGGAACTGGCGGAACTTGCGCCGAAAGGCGATCTCCGCATGAGCGCCAGTCCGCACGCGAACGGCGGTATTCTTTTGCGCAGCCTGAAGATGCCGGAGTTTCGCGATTACGCGGTGAAGGTGTCGAAGCCCGGTTCGGTTGTAGCAGAGGCAACACGCGTTCAAGGTCAGTTCATCCGTGACGTGATGAAAATGAATCCAAAAAACTTCCGCGTGTTCAGCCCGGACGAAACCGCCTCGAATCGCTGGGGCAGCGTCTTTGAAATCACTGACCGTTGCTCGACGGCGGAAATCCTGCCGACGGATGAACACGTTTCGCCCGATGGCCGCGTGATGGAGATGTTGAGCGAGCATCAATGCGAAGGCTGGCTCGAAGGATATTTGCTGACCGGCCGACATGGATTCTTTTCCTGTTACGAGGCGTTCATTCACATCGTGGACTCGATGTTCAACCAGCACGCCAAGTGGCTGAAGGTCACACGCCACATCCCGTGGCGGCGGCCAATTGCATCCTTGAATTACCTGCTCAGTTCGCTCGTGTGGCGGCAGGATCACAACGGGTTCAGCCATCAAGACCCCGGCTTCATTGACCATGTCGTGAACAAGAAGGCCGAGGTGATTCGCGTCTATCTGCCGCCGGATGCGAACACCCTGCTATCGGTGACCGACCATTGCCTGCGCAGCCGGAGTTATGTGAACGTGATCGTCAGCGGCAAGCAGCCGGAGCTTCAGTGGCTGGATATGGACGCCGCCGTCAAACATTGCACTGCCGGACTCGGGATTTGGAATTGGGCGAGCAACGATCAAGGCGGCGAGCCCGATGTGGTGATGGCCTGCGCGGGCGACGTGCCGACCTTGGAAACGCTGGCGGCGGTGCAGATTCTGCGGGAGCAATTGCCGACGTTGAAACTGCGCGTCGTCAACGTGGTGGACCTGATGACGCTCCAGCCGCAGAACGAACATCCTCATGGACTGGGCGACAAGGATTTTGACGCGCTTTTTACCAAGGACAAACCAATCATCTTCGCGTTTCACGGCTATCCCTGGCTGATTCATCGCCTGACTTATCGGCGGACGAATCACCGGAATCTCCACGTGCGCGGTTACAAGGAAGAAGGCACGACCACGACGCCGTTCGACATGGTTGTGCTCAATGACCTCGACCGCTTCCATCTCGTCGGTGACGTAATTGACCGTGTTCCGAGTCTCGGTGCTCGCGCTGCCTACGCCAAACAGTTTATCCGCGACAAGCTCATTGACCACAAGACCTACATTCACAAACACGGCGAGGACATGCCCGAAGTAAGAAACTGGTCTTGGCGGCCGGGTCGCGCCTCCAGGAAACCGTTGTAGGCTGTTGACTCACGCGCATGAAAATTGACATCAAACCATTTCGCGTCCGCGAAGGCCGCAAGGTTGACTTGAAACACTGGCCAACCAAAGTGAAGCCGTTCTACAAGTCAAAAGAGGACTACGAGACAATTCTCGCCAAGCACATTGAGCAATTAAGCACACGCCAAAGCGTCCTCTACGCGCACGACCGTTACTCGCTGCTGTTGATTTTCCAGGCGATGGATGCGGCGGGAAAAGACGGCGCGATCAAACACGTCATGTCCGGCGTGAATCCGCAGGGCTGCCAGGTGTTCAGTTTCAAGCACCCCAGCGCGCTGGAGTTGGACCATGATTTCCTCTGGCGCACGACGCGTTGCCTGCCCGAGCGCGGGCGCATCGGGATTTTCAACCGCTCCTACTACGAGGAAGTGCTGATAGTGCGCGTGCATCCCGAAATTCTGGCCGCGCAGAATCTCCCGGACAAGGCGCTGAAGGACGACGCGCTCTGGAAACACCGCTACCGATCCATCAACGCGCTCGAAAAGCATCTCCACCGCAACGGCACGCGGGTGGTGAAA
>JALOTT010000303.1 GCA_025457745.1 Verrucomicrobiota bacterium | reverse complement strand
CGGTTATCTGCAATGGCATTTCCGCACCAGCGACAAGGCCGTGCCGGACGACCCCGTGATCTCGAAGGAACACAGCATCCGCAAGCAGGACGCCGTGCTTGCGTATGATCGCAAGGAAATGATCACCTGGGCGATGGCCCGCGAAAACCCGGATCTGCCTGGCCTGCCCGATGACGTGCGGGAACGGTTGAAGCAGGAGCGCGGGCTTCAGCCCGCTTCGGCGACCGATGGCGAGTCAACGGTGAAGCGGCCTGAAGGCCGCGCCCCTGAGGCCGCTCAACCGTCAACGCTCAGATCCCAACCCATCACCGTTTGGGACGGTCGCACGATGAAGACGCACGCAGTGACCGGCAAGGACGTGCCGGACGACACCGCCCGCGTGCCGCTCTGGCATTACGTCAACCCGCGCAAAGCCGAATGGCCCGAAGCCGATTACATCGTCGGGAATCCGCCGTTTCTGGGTGCCTCGAAAGTCCGCGCCGACCTCGGCGACGGCTATGCAGAGACTTTGCGCAGCGCTTACAAGGAACTACCGGAGTCCTGCGACTTTGTGATGTACTGGTGGGACAAAGCCGCACATCTTCTACGTGAGAACCAGATCAAGCGATTCGGCTCCATCACGACCAAGGCTATCAGTCAAACATTCAACCGGCGAATTGTGGAGCCGCACCTTGCAGCCAAGAACCCGGCATCAATCATCTTTGCGATTCCGAACCACCCGTGGGTGGATTCGGCGGACGGCGCCGATGTGCGGATTGCGATGACTGTTGCTACACAGGGCGACCTTCTGGGCGAGTTGAATGAAGTGATCCGTGAATCTGCAGACGCCGATGGTGGTGCCGATGTCCAACTTAAGCTGCGAAAGGGCAAGGTGCTTCCCTCATTGCAAATCGGTGCCAACACTTCCACGGTGAGTGCATTGAAAAGTAATGGAGGGATCAGCAATACGGGGGTGAAACTCCATGGGGCCGGGTTCATCGTTTCAACAGAAGACGCGGTTCTACTTGGTCTGGGCAGAGTTGAAGGAATTGAAAACCATATTCGACGTTACCGTCATGGCCGAGATATCGCACAAACATGTCGCGAGGCGATGGTAATCGACCTTGATGGACTGCCGATTGATGAAGTTCAGCGCAAGTTTCCAGAAGTCTTCCAAAGAATTGTTGAGCGAGTGAAACCGGAGCGAGACCAGAATCGAGAACGGTACAGAAGAGAAAACTGGTGGCTGTTCGGCCGACGCAATACAGAGTTGCGTGCGATGCTTCGAGGTCTTCCTCGGTATATCAGCACACCAGAAACCGCAAAGCATCGTTACTTCGTCTTCCTTGAAGGAGATATTCTGCCAGACAATATGCTCGTTAGCATTGGGTCGGAAGACGGTTTTACGTTCGGAGTGCTCTCAAGCTGCACACATGTCAGTTGGGCGTTGTCCTCTGGCGGTCGATTGGGCGTTGGCGATGATCCCCGCTACAACAAGTCCCGTTGCTTTGAAACCTTTCCCTTCCCCTCACCGGACGAGGCGACGCGGGAGCGGATCCGGGAGTTGGGTGAGCAGTTGGACGCGCATCGCAAGCGGCAGCAGGCGCTGCATCCCGGCCTCACCCTCACCGGCATGTACAACGTCCTCGAAAAACTGCGGGCCCTTGACGGAGCGCGGCATCACAACCGTAGCGCAGATTGTCAATCTGCCGTATCGCCGACTGGCAGTCGGCCCGGGGCAACGCAGGGCGGAGGCGCCGGTGCTTCCAAGTGTGCATCGGGACTGGGTGGCACCAGCGGGTTGCCAACCCGCGATACAGCAGACTGCCAGTCTGCGCTACGACCAGGTGTCGAGGGCGTGCGCTCAGCGACCGAAGAGCCCCAGCCTCACGACGTCGACTGCCCCGGACTCACCGCCAAGGAAAAGCTCATCCACGAGCAGGGTCTCGTGTCCGTCCTCAAACAGATCCATGACGATCTCGATGCCGCCGTCTTTCACGCCTACGGGTGGGATGACTTGATCCCTTGTAGCGGCGGTCTGCGACCGTCGCACTCTTCCAACGATGGCGGCGCTCATAGAGACGCCGCTACAGTCGATGTGGACGAGATCATCCTGGAGCGTCTGGTTGCCTTGAACCACGAACGCGCCGAGGAGGAGAAGCGCGGCCTCATCCGCTGGCTCCGTCCCGAGTTCCAGAATCCCGGTGGGGTGAGCGCTGCGAGCCCCACTTTGGAGTTGGACGACGACGACGATCAGGAAGCTGCCCCTTCACCCCACACAGGCCGGAGGCCTGTGCCACAGGAACTGCAGCCAAAGCAGGCCTGGCCAAAAGCGTTGTCCGAACAGGTGGAAGCCGTGCGCCGGGCCCTGGAGGTGGCAGCGGTTGCTGTCACCGCCGCCGACCTGGCCGCACGATTCCAGCGCGCGGACAAGAAGCGCATCGCCGAGATCCTCGAAACGCTTCTCGCGCTGGGCAAGGCCCGGGAAACGGATGGGGGCAGGTTCAAGGGACAATCATGAGATCCAACGCATCGGCGTCAGCGATTTTGAGGATGATTGACACCCTGTCCCTGCGCGATACGTTCGCGTCGGCTGAACGGAGTGTTGTTGAGGCGAGGCGGTGGAAGGTGAAAATTGGGCCAGCGCTCCATTCCGAGGCGATATGATCAAGCACATCAAGATCCGCGACTTTAAGAGCATCCGGGAACTGGACCTCGAACTTGGTCCGCTGACCGTGCTCATCGGCCGCAGTGGGACGGGCAAATCGAATGTTGTGCAAGCGATTCGGTTTCTTCGGAACCTGCTCATTGATTCGAACGCGGCACCCAATTATGAGGGAGGCTGGCCGCGGATTGTGCCTGTGGGCGAAAAGCAGCCAAAGATTTCAATTGAGGTCACCTTTTCATTGCCCGGGGAGGAGGCGGACTACACGTACACTGTCGAGCACGCCGCCCCGCCCCATCAGGCCTTTCCCGGCCCGATCGTGCTAAGTGGGGAACGGCTTTCGCGTGGAGCTGACGTTTTGTTTTCAAGAATCAGGGAGCCCAACCGGTGGCGCTGGGACCACCCCCCGGCAGTAGTCACCCCCCCAGACCCTGCGGACGGGCTGGTGATCGGGATGCTGCCCTCGCTGCAAAAGGTGGTGTTTGCCCACGCGGCTTTATCGTCAGGAATCGGATTCTATCATTTCCCGTCTTCAACGCTCAATCCCGCCGCACCGTCTGCGGCAGGCAATGATTTGTTAAGCCGAGTGCCGGGTCTGCGCGATGATGCCGTCAACTTTCGCACGGTCATGCAGGGGATAGCCCAGAACTTCCACCAGCCGAATCTGCGCAAGAGTCTACTGGCAACATTGCAAGCGGTGAACGCTTCCATTGCGTCGGTCGAGTTGGATTCCATCTCGGAACCGCAACGAGCGCGGGCGGTTGTCGGCCACACCGCCAACGGCCGGGTGTTCGACCTCCTGCTGGAGCAGGAATCGGACGGATTACGCCGATTCTACGCACACCTGCTGGCGCTCTACCAAACCCCTTCAAAGCTGACGATGGTTTTTGAAGAGCCCGAGAATGCAATCTTCCCCGGGGCGTTGTCGGTTCTTGCCGATGAATTCAAGGCGGCTCCAGGCGAGCATCGCGGACAGATCATTTTGACCACGCACAGTCCGACTCTTCTGGACGCCTTCGATGTGGACTGTGTCCGGGCCGTTGAAATGAGAGAAGGCAGGACGGTGGTCGGTCCGGTGGCTGAGGATCAACGTGCGAGCGTCAAGGACCACATCCTGACCACCGGTGAATTGCTCACTGCGGATCAGCCCAGGGCACAGACACAGTAACCGACGGGAACCGGGGGGATGAAACGGCTGGTACTCATGGGGGAAGGGCACGGCGAGCATGCCGCGCTTCCCGGCCTTGCAACCAAGGTCCTGCGAGAAAACGGGCGCGACAACCTGATGTTTGTGGATGGTAACGTCGTGCGAGCGGGCAACCCCTTTGGCTTGCTCAAGTTCGACAAGGAGAAGGATCGCACGGATACCAGTTCGTGGGTTCGCTATCTCAGGCTGGCGGCATCTCGACCCGCTCTGGGTGGCGTTTTGGCCGTGTTCGACGGTGATGGACCCTGCTTCCCAGCGGGTTCCAAAACACCCTTTTGTGCGGCCGCCGCCGCCCGGCTCCTGGCCAGGGAGGCAGTTGCGGTTGGCGCCGGCAAGTCCTTCTCCCTGGCGGTGGTTTTTGCCTGTGTTGAATACGAAACGTGGATCATCGCCAGCGTGGAATCGCTGGCGGGCAGAACATTTCAGGACGGCCGTCCGGTGTTGCCCGCAGGCACCGCGTTTCCCGAGGGCGACCCCGAAACGCATGGCAAGCGGTGGCTGGAGAAACGCCTGCCCGGCTACCGGCCAACGCGGGATCAACGCCCGTTGACTGAACTGATGGATGTGGGCTTGATACGGTCCAGGAGGCTTCGATCCTTCGCCCGGTTTGAGCATGCGATTGAACAGATTGCGGGAGCTGTTGAAGCGGGCACCTGCATCACCAGTCCTGTATAGCGTGCAGTTTGCTCGAGGAGAACGCCCCATCCATCCATTCTCTATTTCAACTTGTATCGTGGGCGCCGGGGCCTGATCACTGGATGCGGCTCAGCAAGGACCACCGTAGTCCGAGGGCGCAGCCGGAATGAATGGAATCCACCCAATGGCCCGACCGCGCAACGTCGCAGCCAGGCAGCCTTCTGGTGCTTCCCCCTCGCGGCCAACCACACTACAATAACGCAACTGCCTGCCACAGACTCTTCCAGGTTCGGCGCAAAGGGGCCTTGCAAAACAAAGGGCAGGCCGACATGATTTTTCCCGCCGCAAAGGAGTTAACGTCAACCCGAACCCAAAGGATAAAGAATGCAACGAAAGCTCATCCTCTTGTGCGCCATGCTCTGTGCCACGTTGATCGCGGCCACCGCCCAGTCGCAAAACACCAAGCCCAACATTCTCTTCATCGTGTCCGACGACACCGGCTACGGCGATCTCGGACCCTACGGCGGCGGTGAAGGCCGCGGCATGCCCACGCCCAACATCGACAAAATGGCGGATGAAGGCATGACGTTCTTTTCCTTCTACGCCCAGCCGAGCTGCACACCGGGGCGGGCCGCCATGCAGACGGGGCGCATCCCCAATCGCAGCGGCATGACCACCGTGGCTTTCCAGGGACAGGGTGGCGGTCTGCCCAAGGCGGAATGGACG
>JALOTT010000029.1 GCA_025457745.1 Verrucomicrobiota bacterium | reverse complement strand
CCCAGCTTTTCACATATTCGCTGGAAAGGAGCCAGAGAAAAGTACTTGCGTCAATTCACCCTCAAAACACCTCTCGACTAAAGTGCATGACAGGCTCTATGGTTTCGGCGAGGGAGTGGACTTGGGTTTGTCTTTCCCGCCACTCTGCTTCAAGCGCTCCACAGCTCTCTGAATTCTGGCCGTGCTGCGCGCCTCCTCTTGCGCACGCTCCTCGGTTGAGGCCGACGACAAGTTCCCAACTCCGGTTTTTGAGAAAAGCGGCTCGGGTTTGTAGCGGTGATTGTTCGCCAGCACCTCCTCCAGAATGTCCTGGTCGGTCAGATGCTCCAGCAAATCTAATCTCAGTTTCATCGCCCATAATGTGCTCCCGCTTCTATTTCGCGGCAAGCGGCTTTTGAGATCACCGCCCGCAGCAAACCTTGTATTTCTTCCCGCTGCCGCAGGGACAGGGGTCGTTGCGGCCAACCTTCGGGCCGGTGCGGACGGGCCTGGCTTTTTCCACCGCGGCGGCGGCTTCGCTGACCATGTCGCTGGGTTTCTGTTGCGGCTGGGAAGTTCCGGTGCTTGTTCCGCCGCCACCAAAGGCGCTGGTGGCTTGATGCAGGGTTTGTTGCGGGACGTTGCGCAGGAAATTTTCAAACGCCATCAGGCTGGAGGCGCTGCGGAAGATGTTGTGGCAGATCTCGGTTTTGATGTTGACCATCAACTCGTCGAAAATCTTGTAGGCTTCGGCTTTGTATTCGATGAGCGGGTCGCGCTGGCCGTAACCGCGCAGGCCGATGCTGTAGCGCAGGCTGTCCATTTCGTAGAGATGCTCCTGCCATAGCTTGTCAATCGCGCTGAGGATCGTGTAGCGCTCCACCACCGCCAGCTTGTCCGGTTCTTCAAAACCGATCTTCACGTCATACGCCTTGCGGATGCTGTCGGTGAGGAAATTGCAGACGGCAAATTGCGCGGGGCTAAGGCCGTCATAGACCGAACCTTCGACGGGCGTTTCCGTGCCGGATTGCGCGGCCTTGGCGATTTCCGCTTCCGGGACGCCGAGCGGGAAATTCAGGTTCACCCAGTCGGCCAACGCGCGCACCTGCCACTCGTTCGCATCGAATTCCTGCTTCGTGAATTGCTCGACCTTTTGGATGACGACCTCCTCCATGATGTCCATGAGGCGGTCGCGCACGTCGTCGGAGTGGATGATTTCGTTGCGGAAGCCGTATATGACTTCGCGCTGTTTGTTCATCACGTCGTCGTATTCGAGCGTGCGTTTGCGGATCTGGAAATTGTGCTGCTCGACGCGCTTTTGCGCCTGGCCGATGGAGCGGTTCAAAAGCGGATGCTCCAGTTCCTGTCCTTCCTCGAGGCCCATCTTCTCCATGTATTTCACGATGCGGTCGGAGCCGAACAAGCGCATCAAATCGTCCTCCAGCGCGATGAAGAAGTGCGACGAACCCGGGTCGCCCTGCCGCGCGCAACGTCCGCGCAACTGCCGGTCAATGCGCCGCGCCTCGTGTCGTTCCGTGGCGAGCACGTGCAGGCCGCCCAAGTCCGGAATGCCGGAGCCCAGTTTGATGTCCGTACCGCGGCCCGCCATGTTGGTGGCGATGGTGATCGAGCCGCGCTGGCCAGCGCGCGTGATGATCTCGGCTTCCTGCTGGTGATATTTCGCGTTAAGGACGGAGTGAATCAGTTTTTCACGCTGCAACATGCGCGACAACTGCTCGCTGACCTCGACGGAAATCGTGCCCACGAGAATCGGGCGGCCCGCCGCATGGACGGTTCGGATTTCGTTGAGGACGGCGGTGAACTTCTCGCGCCGGGTTTTATAGACGGAATCGTTGGCGTCCTTGCGCACGAGCGGCCGGTTGGTCGGAATCACCAGCACGCCGAGTTTGTAGATGTCGAAGAACTCGGACGCCTCGGTTTCCGCCGTGCCGGTCATGCCCGCGAGCTTTTGGTAGAGGCGGAAGTAATTTTGAATCGTGATGGTGGCGAGCGTTTGCGTTTCGCGTTCGATCTCGACGGCCTCCTTGGCCTCGACGGCCTGATGCAAACCATCGCTCCAGCGGCGGCCCGTCATCAAACGGCCTGTGTGCTGGTCCACGATGATGACCTTGTTGTCCTGTACGACGTATTCCACGTCCTTCTGGTAAAGGCAATACGCCTTGAGCAGTTGCGAGATGGCGTGAATCTTTTGCGCCTTGGTCTCGAATTCAGACTGGAGCTTTGTCTTTGCCTCCAGGCGCTTGCGCGCATCCGGCTCCGGCCCCACGTCAATGTCGTGCAACGCCGTGCTCAAATCGGGCAGCACAAAGGCGTCGGGGTCTTTCGGACTCATGAAGGTCCGGCCTTTTTCGCTGAGGTCGGCTTCGTGGCTCTTCTCATCAATGGCGAAGAGCAGTTCTTCCTTCTGTGCGTAAAGTTCAATCTTCTTCTGGTCGGCGTGAAGTTGCAGTTCCGCCTGATTCATCAACTTGAGATTCTCCGGGTCTTCCAGAACCTTCATCAAGCCCTCGGATTTGGGCTGGCCGAGTTTGACGCGGTAAAGCAACAGGCCGATTTCCTTTTCGAGGGCGTCGGGGTCTGACGGATTCGAACCGTCGGTGGGGCGGAGTTTCTTGAGGAGCGATTCGGCTTCGGAAAGGAACCGGGCGCACAGCCGTTCCTGCGCGCGGACGATGGATTCGACGAGCGGTTTCCACTGACCGTATTGCTCGTCGTAGGTGTGAACCGCCGGGCCGCTGATGATGAGTGGCGTGCGGGCTTCATCAATCAGGATGGAGTCCACTTCATCCACGATCGCGTAGTAGTGGCCGCGTTGGACCTGCTCCTCCTTGCGCGTGGCCATGCCGTTATCGCGCAAGTAATCGAAACCGAACTCCGCATTCGTGCCGTAGGTGATGTCGCAATTGTATTGCTCGCGGCGAACGGACGGCGGCTGGTCGTGCAGAATGACGCCCACCGTGAGGCCGAGAAATTTATAAACCGCACCCATCCACTCCGCGTCGCGCGCGGCGAGGTAATCGTTCACCGTCACGACATGCACGCCGCGACCGGTGAGCGCATTGAGATAGACGGGCAGCGTGGCAACGAGCGTTTTACCTTCGCCGGTGGCCATTTCGGCGATTTTACCCTGGTGCAAGGCGACGCCGCCAATGAGCTGCACGTCGAACGGAATCATCTCCCACGGCAGCGGGTGTTCGCGCACGATCACGTCGGTCTTGCGGTCAGTCAGACGACGGCAGGTGTTTTTCACGACCGCGAACGCTTCGGGAAGAATTTCGCTCAACGCGGCGACCAACTCGGCTTTATCCTGGATTGGCGACAGGCGCGCCTTCCAGTCAGCGGTCTTCTGGCGAAGATCATCGTCGGAAAGGCCGGTCAGGCCCGCCTCGAGCTCGTTGATTTTAGCGACGAGCGGGCGCAGTCGTTTGACTTCGCGGTCGTTCTTCGACCCGACGATTTTTTTGAAAATGAACCCAATCATGTTTTGCCTAAAGAAATCGAAGGGAACGCTACGGGAACGCAGGCGGGGCGTCAAATTTTAACCGGCAGCTCGGTAGCGTTGTAGCGTTGTAGCGTAGCGGAGTAGCGGAGGTTTTTTGCGACCGGCCACTTCCGCCCGCGCCACCGGCTGGCCATTGAGCGTTGCCCCGACAGCTTCCGACAGATCATTTCGCCGTGATTTCGAGATCCTTGAGCATTTGCTCGACGGTGAGGAGCAGCGTCGGCACTTCCAATTGGACGGCGTTCCACAGCACGTCGTGGCGGATTTCGTCATAACCATGGCTCAAGCGGTCGCGCATTCCTGCGATAAGCTTCCACTGGACTGCGGGATAACGCTCGCGCAATTCCATCGGCAGCCGCTTCACTGCCTCGCCGAGAATCTCCATCGCCCGCTCGAAGGCGAGCAGCGCCTGCCAGTCTTCATACAGGCCCGGAAGCGTCTTGCCGGCGCAAATCGCCTGCGCGCGCCGCGCGTAATCGGCCACCTCGCGCAACGTCACCTTCGGGTCATGCCTGCTCATAAATGGGAACAGCTTCCCGCCGTACCTCGGCCTCGATGTATTTGTTCAGGCGCGAACAAAAATCCACCCGCCGACCGAGGATCCCCGCCAGTTCCTCGCCGTAACCGAAGTAACGAAAACCCACGCCCTTCAAAGCATCCGGTTCAAACTCCGCCAGCACGTCCACGTCGCTCCGCTGCGGATCGAAATCCTCGCGCAGCACCGAGCCAAACAGCGACAGCCGGCGGATGCCACGTGCGCGGCAGAACTCGGCGATCTTCTCGCGGTCAATCTGAATGGGCAATTCGGCGACGCTCATGGGGAAATTCTCGCCAAAAACCGCGCTCCCCGCAACCCTCAATCCGCCGGCCCCGGCACGCTTGCAAAAAAAAGGCGAGGCCGCAGCCTCGCCTTCAAATGCCCTTCCCGCGTTTTTACTTCGCCGCAGACTCGGCGACCTTATCTTCCTTCTCCTTCACCAGCGTGGCGCCTTTGCCGAGCCGCTTGCGGAGGTAGGTGAGCTTGGCGCGGCGGACCGCTCCGGTGCGCTCGACTTCGATTTTGTCCACGCGCGGCGAATGTAGCGGGAACACGCGTTCCACGCCTTCGCCATAGCTGATGCGACGCACGGTGAACATCTCGTTCAACCCGTGACCGCGACGGCCAATCACGACGCCAGAAAAAACCTGGATGCGTTCCTTGTCGCCCTCGACGACCTTGGTATGCACCTTTACGGAATCGCCGACGCCAAACTTGGCGTCATCTTTCCGATACTGTTCCGATTCAATTTTGTCCAACAATGCCTGGTTCATAAATTTTTTGTTGGCGCTCTGTGAGCGCCGAGGTGTTTTAACTGACAGCGGTCACAGACCGCCGCTACAGTAAATCCGGTCTTCGTTCTTTCGTCCGCAACTTCGCGTGCTCGGCACGCCATTTGGCGATTTCCGCGTGGTTGCCGGAAACCAGCACTTCCGGGACTTTCATCCCGCGAAATTCCGCGGGCCGCGTGTATTGCGGATACTCGAGCATCCCCGCGCTGAACGATTCGTCCTGCGAACTCGTGTCGTCGCCCAACACGCCCGGCAACAACCGCGCCACCGCGTCAATCACCACCATCGCGGGCAACGCGCCGTTCGTCAGCACGTAATCGCCGATGGACAATTCATCTTCCGCCAGCGCCTCACGAATGCGCTCATCGAAACCTTCGTAGTGGCCTGTGACGAGCAGCAGGTGTTCAACCTGCGCCAACTCGCGGGCGATGCCTTGATTGAACTTCCGCCCCGACGGCGACATCAGCACCACGCGCGTATGCTCGCGCCTCAAACTTTCCACCGCTTCAAAGATCGGTTCCGGCTTCAACAACATTCCCGGGCCGCCGCCAAAAGGACGGTCATCCACGGTTTTGTGCCGGTCGTGCGTCCAGTCGCGCAACTGGTGCAACTGCAAATCCAGCAGCCCGGCGTCCCGCGCGCGCTTGATGATGCTTTCATCCAGCGGCCCCGCGAACATTGCGGGAAACAAAGTGAGCACGTCAATTTTCATCATGTAGCGGCGCTCTGTGAGCGCCGATTCGTGCCCCCGGCGGTCAGCGACTGCCGCTACAATCACGTCCGCGCCGGCTGGTCTTCGACAATTTCCACCGAGCAGCGCAACCCTTTCTTCGCGCTTCCCGCCAGCAGCAACGACCGGATCGCGTTGATCGTCATGCCCTGCCGGCCGATGATCTTGCCCACGTCCTGCGGATCCAGGCGCAGTTCATACACCGTCGTCCCCTGGCGTTCAACCGGGGTGACCGTCACCGCTTCAGGGTGGGCGACCAACCCTTTGACCACGTATTCGAGAAAGGCCTGCATGGGCCGAAAAGGTTAGGCCGCCGCTGCAGCCGCTTTGTTCGCTTTTTTGATAAAGCTGGCGACCGTGTCGCTCGGCTGCGCGCCTTTACTGACCCAATACTTCGCGCGTTCGAGATCGAACTTCACGTTATCGGTCTTATTGCGCGGGTGATACGTGCCGAGTTCCTCGATGAACTTGCCATCGCGCGGACTGCGGCCATCGGTCACAACAATACGGAACACCGGCTGATTCTTCGCGCCGATGCGTTTCATTCGGATTCGAACTGGCATAAATTGTCTTTCATCGCGGCCCGACGGCGTTGCACTCACAAAGCCGGGAAGCCGTTTCCCAAAAGGGAGGCAGAGACTAGACGCCGGTTGAATTCGTTGCAAGTCCTGTTTTGGGTCCTGTTTTGGGTTAAAAACGCCGCTTGCCGGGACGGGAAAACACTGGTCTGCTGACTCCCAGAATAATGCAGTCAGCCAGCGAACAAATCCAGCTCACTTTGGAGTGCCCCAGTTTGACAGCGACTTCACTGTCCAATTGGCCTAAAGGTCAGACAGCAACGCGTTCTGCCATTCAACAAAAACTGGCCGAAGAACTCGCCAGCTTCCGCGAATTCGGCCAACCCACACGCTGCATCACTACCCAGTTCGCCAACGGCAAAGTCCCCACCTTCATCAACGAATTCTGGACGGCGAAGCAGCGGCAAGCCAGTTCGCTCCACGAGGTTTCCTATCGCGCCTGCTTCAAACCGCAACTCCCACGCTTCTTCATCGAGCGGCTCACCCAACCCGGCGACGTGGTTTACGATCCGTTCATGGGCCGGGGCACAACACCGGTGGAAGCCGCGTTGTTGGGCCGCGTGCCGTGGGGCAACGACATCAACCCACTCAGCCTCACCTTCACCCACCCGCGCCTCCGTCCGCCGACCTTGGACGAGATTGCCGCGCGTTTGAGGCAGATCAATCTGGCTGACCACGACGAGTTCCCCGAAGACCTGCACGTCTTCTATCACCCCGACACGCTCAGGGAAATTTGCGCGTTGAAGAAATACTTTCTGAGTCGGCGCACCCCGGAACGCGGGGTTCACGCCGCTTCGTCTTCCGACAATCCAGCCGCCACGGAAGGACAAAGCGGCATCGCAAGTCCAAGGCGAAGCGGGCTGAAGCCCGCGCTCCTTGATCCAATAGATGACTGGCTTTGCATGGTGGCGCTCAATCGCCTCACTGGCCACTCGCCGGGCTTCTTTTCCGTTTACACGCTGCCGCCGAACCAGGCCGTATCCGTGCCGTCTCAGCGCAAGATCAATGAGAAGCGAAAACAAACTCCGCTGCCCCGCAACGTCGCCAAACTCATTCTCAAAAAGTCAAAGCAACTGCTCGGCGACGTTTCGCCCCACGTTCGCGCCACACTTGCGCAAGTCGCTGACCGCGCGCGATTCGTGAATGCAGCCGCCGACGCCACGCGTGAGCTTCCAGCCAATTCCGTTTCGCTCGTCGTCACTTCGCCGCCGTTTCTCGACGTGGTGCAATACGCCGACGATAACTGGCTGCGCTGCTGGTTTCTCGGCATTGACCCTGAATCCGTGAAGTTGACCGTGCCGAAGAAACTCACCGACTGGGCCGTCGTCATGACGAAAGTTTTTCGAGAACTTCATCGCGTGCTGAAACCCAGCGGCCACGTCGCGTTTGAAGTGGGTGAAGTTCATGGCGGGAAGACGAAGCTCGAAGAAACCGTCCTGCCCTGCGGAGTCGCGGCAGGCCTCGAACCCGTACTCGTGCTAATCAACGACCAGAAATTCACGAAGACGGCCAACTGCTGGGGCGTGGACAACATGGCCAAGGGCACCAACACCAACCGCATAGTGTTATTTCGGAAACCATGAGCAGATTTCCCCACCACGAAAAGGTTCGGTTGCGGCATTCGCCAACGGATGAAAAGTTCCAGCGGATGGAAACAGCCGTCTTGGTATCCGTTGGCACTTTTCATCCGTTGGCGTATGAGCAGTCACCGGCTCGCCCGGTCACATCAGGACTTCGGTTGCGATCCGCCCGCCTTTCACCTCTGTGCTTCCAAGCATTGTCATATGCCCTCCTTGTTCTTTTCGGCCGTGTCGTCGCTGCCGAAACCAACCCGCCCCTCGCCGCCACACTTTCCCAACTCGCCAAGCCCAGCAAACAAATTCCCTTCAAGCAGGTCATCGCAGCCACCACCGATCATCGTATCCTGGACTTTGAAACGAACAACCCGGCACACCTGGAACTGCGAAAGAAAATTCTCGCCGCCGCGAAACTCGCCGGCGTCCGGGCGCGCAAGGAAGGCATCGCCACTGCACGCGCGAACGAGGCGGGCAATCACATCGAGCCGTTTGTGAAAGCCGCTTTGCGCGAGGCCGGTCTTCACGCCCAGACGCCGACCAATGCGCTCGGCCAGGCGCAGACAACCGGCTATCCCGACATCGAAATTGCCGGCCAGCCGCCCTGCTACGTCGAGTTGAAGACTTACAACGCCGCCACCGCTGACACCACGCAACGTTCGTTTTACTACTCGCCGTCCGAGCATCCCAAAGTCACGCACGACGCGTTGCATTTCCTGCTCGCCTATGAACTGGAAAAAACCAACCGCGACGGGAAGCCCGTGTTCATCCCCGGCCACTGGAAACTCATCACGCTCGAAAACCTGCAAGTGGATTTGAAGTTTGAGTTCAATCAAAGCAACCGCGGCCTTTACGGCAGCGAGGCCGCCAAAGCCTTGCTTGACGAAGGTGGAATCAAATAGTCCCGAATGGCCGGGTTCAGCGCGCAATCCATTCAGGTGGGACTCGCCGCCGGGCCGCCGACTCCGTAAACTATTCCCGCCCGCATGAGCGCACCGTACGAAGAAATGCTTGACGGCAACGTCACCCCGCGCAAATCCCCCGGCACGCGGCACGAACTGATTTGTTCGCGGCTGCACGGGTTCATGACTGCCAGCGTGGCCAACCTCGCCAGCACGCGGTTGCTGCCGGCCCGCGCGCAGGTGCGCGTGGCGGCGAACACGCTGCTGCGTCCCGACCTCGCGCTGGTGACGGCGGCAACCGGCAAGCTCTGGCTGGCCGTCGAAATCGTCAGTCCCGACGACCACCGCAACGACACCGTTGTGAAGAAGCAGATTTACGAGGAATTAAAACTGCCGCGCCTGTGGATGGTTGACCCGCGCTACGACAACATCGAGGTCTATCACACCACCGAATACGGTCTGAAGCTTATCGGCATCCTCGCCGGGCGCGAAGTACTCGCCGAAAAGTTGCTCCCGGAATTCCACCTCACCGTCGCCGAATTATTCGCGCCGCAACCGTCGGGCAATTGAACGGCCACACGCGGTCCTCTGAATCAGATGGCAGCGGTGGCGGGGTGGTGGATTTGTCCTTTATCAAAGCGGGTGCAGTTGCTAAAATCTGTTGCGCAACGAACGCGCGGCCATGAATGACGAAGAACAATGCATTGTTAATTATCTCCAAGGCAGTCCCGACTCATTTTTTGCGCGAAGGGAAATCGCGCGCAAGGCGGTGAGGCGATCCGAGTATGAGGAGAATCCACGCTGGGCGGAAGCGCCGCTCGCTTTACTCGTGGACAAGGAAGTTGTCGAAATGAACGACGGTGGTCATTACCGCCTCAACACGAGCAACCAGCATCGGCGTTCAGGATAGGACGGCGGAAATCCATTTCCACGATGAAACCCGGCATCATCAAAAGCGCGTTCTATCAGGCCGGTGTGGACACGGAGACCGGGCTGAAGCACGTCGCGCGTATCGGCTTTGACTGCGTGGATACGCGGCCGACCCGAAGCGGTTGTCGCGTGGGGGGAGGAGGCGTATCGCGGGACTGCGAGGGTAAATTCACCAAATGAGGAGCGGCTTTCTCACCGGCGCCACCATCGAACAACTCGATTGGGCGAAGCAAAACGGCTTTGGCTCCATCGATTAAATCCGATTTGAAACCAGCTTCACCGGGACACAAAACCACATTTGACGGCCTTACACCGACTGTTTCGCCGGCGAGGCCAAGGCGCGCGACATCCGCATCTCTGCCATCGGCGCGCTTAACCAGAATCCGCTCGACCCGGCGCAGAACGACCACGAAGCTGAACCGCCACCGCACGTGAAGTCGGCGGGCCTGCCGCATTTGCCAGGAACGAAACTGGAGCAACCGAGTTTGCTGCTGGCGAAGCGGTGGCTGGAGCAGTTTGTGCCGGGCGAAGGAAATCGCTAAGAGCCTGTTTGAAAACCCGCCCGGTGATGGCACCGGGCCTACAACGCGTGGCAATTTCCGCCGTTTCCTGTAGGCCGCGTGCCCGCACGCGGCGCGGCGCTGAAGTTTCCAAACAGGCTCAAAATTACTCTCCTTCCTTTTGCGGGGTGCACAAAAAACTGGTCAAGGGGTGACATAATCAGCGCGAGCGTCTCGCTTGCGGTATCAGGCGACGCGCCCGATGCCGGCCAATCCTTGCATGGGAAAAAGGCAAAAATTGCCAACTAAACTTTGTTTGACTTCCCGAAGCAACGTGATGTAATCGGAAGCGTTCGGGAAGAATAATTATGTAACCCAAAAAAGATCAACAGATTTGCGGCTTCGGCTGCTGTCCACGACGAAACGGGAAATTTCACTCAACGGACACGCAACGAGGCACGCCCACTCGGGCGTGCCCCAAAGCGTTCCGTTGAGGGCATTCCCGTGCCTGTCGTGGGGCGTGAGTAGGTCACGCCCCTTTTGTTTGTGACATCGCTGATGGCGCATGGAGAAAAACTATGAACACAAAACACCTCGGGACGCTCACGTTTCTGATCATTTCGCAAGTGCTCTGCAACGCCCAGCTACACTTTCCTGCCTCGCTTACCAACGAATTAGATGCCTCTGCGATTGATGGCTCAACTCGGAATCTGATCGTCCTGATTCACGGGTGGAATAAAGATGGAAACACGAATTCTTACCTGCAAGGAGCGGAATGGAACAATTTGGTTGCGCAGCTAAAAGGAACGAGTTTGGCCGCGAGCGGATGGAAACTTGCCGAGTATCATTGGGAAACCGATGCAGACACCGGCGGATTGGAAATCATCACGGATGCGGTCGGTTACGGGAATGCAACGGTCGCTGCGATAAGAGCACAACAACACGGACAAAACCTCGCAACCTTATTAAAGACACAGACTCCCAATTTGAGAAACGTGCATTTTATCGCGCACAGCGCAGGGTCTTGGGCAGCACGCACGGCAACCACAAATTTATTAGCGCAAAATCCATACATTGTTGCGCAAATGACCCTGCTTGACCCATTCATTCCAGACGCAAGCTTTGGCATGAACGTCGGGCTAAGCACCCCTGTGATGAGCGCCACAGCCTTCGTTTCCGGCTCGGACAGGATCTACCGATTGGAAAATTACTATTCTCGTGATCTGTTTGTGCCTTCGACACAGGAAGTGTTTGCATGGGGACAGGCCCACATAAACCAATACGTTGACTATGGTAGTGCGCCAGCCTATTACCGCGTCCCCCAACATTCAGCCCCAATTCAGTTTTATGGGGATACGGTGCAATCTACGATACTTGGGCAACCTGTTCCCCTGGGACTTTATAGCACTGGAGTTCCATTTCAGTTCACCCAGGTTGGCTGGTGGCGAAGCCTTTTCAGCGAGTTTGCATTTCTGCCGCGCATTACGAGTCAGCCGCAAAGCGTGACAACAAACAGCGGATCAACCGTGAGCCTTAACGTCATTGCGGTGAGCTCTCAAACTCTCTGCTATCAGTGGCTCACGAACGGCCAGCCGATTGCAGGAGCTAACAGCCAGAGCTACTCGTTCACGGCCTCGTCAGCCACCGCTCGCGACTACGTCGTGAGAGTTACAAATGTTAACGGAATCGTCTTCAGCGAAAAAGTGAGCGTCAGTCTCACTGCTGTTTCTACCCCAACGATCACGTCTGTTTCTCCTGCAACGCTGCCGCCCTCTTCCTCGCCGCAACTCATCACGATCAATGGCACGAATTTCAAGCTGCCGGGTGACCCAAGCGCCTCCTCGCTCATTTTCTACGATCCGGCGAGCATTGCTTATCCTCGCACGCCAATCAACGTCACAGCGACCTCAATGCAGTACAACCTCACCGTCCAGTCAGCAACGGGGACATGGAAAGTAAAAGTTGTGAACGGCGCAGTTGAATCCTTGCCGTTTTCATTCACCGTTGCGTCAGGCGGAGTTCAACTGACGGGACTTTCCATTTCCGGGCCGGCGACCGTCAACGAAAACGCCAGCGGCCAATTTACCGCAAGGGCCATATTCAGTGACGGCTCGAATCCGACTGTAACACCGACATGGAGTGTAATTAGCGGCCCTGCCAGCATCTTGGCATCGGGGCAATTGAATGCAGGGAGTGTCAGCGCCAATACAGCGGCGACCGTCTCGGCGAGTTACACATCGGGAGGTGTCACCAAGACGGCGAGCGCGAACGTAACAGTTGTAGATACGGACGCAATCTGCGGTTACCAGTTTCAACAAATAATCGTGAATCCTAACTTTGCCAACGGAGGGTCAGGCTGGACATTGACGGGTGCTTTTCAAGCAGATTCGCGCTTTGCAACATGCAAAAGTTGTCCGGGTTATGCTTATCTTGCGAACGCCGATGGTTCAGCGGGCAATAATCTCAGCGGGGTGTTGAGCCAAACTTTTACGATTCCTGCCAATGCAGTCGAAGCCACCCTTGATTTTTGGGATCGCACGACGACCACGGAGACTAAAGGAAGTTTTATTGACCGCCTCAATGTTCATTTGCGGTTGTCCAATAATTCGCTGGTTGGATTGGCCGACATTTGGAACTCGAATGCCAACACTGCATACACCCAACACTCAATTGACCTGATTGCCTACAGAGGCCAAACCGTCACTCTTGAGTTTGCAGGAACAACGGACTCCAGTGGGCCTACAACATTCCGAATAGATGATGTGACTTTGAATTTGACTACGACGATCCCACCAACCCCAGTGGCGCTCGTAATCAGCGGTCCAAGCTCTGTGACTGAGGGCGGCACGGGCCAGTATTACGCTACCATGATTTATTGCAACGCGACGACGGCCAACGTGTCGGCGCTGACTTGGGGAAACAACGCGCCACCGGTGGTCAGCTTCACTTCAGGTGGACTTCTCACTGCTGGTCTGGTGAGCCAAGATACCGTGGTAAGTATCTATACAACCGCCACAGTCAATGGACAGAATTATCAAGCATTCAAAGATGTTACCGTCGTTAATCAACCAGTGACATTCAGTTCTCTCGCCATCAGCGGGCCAAGTTCCATGAACGAGAACGGTTCCGGCCAGTTTACGGCGACGGCGATTTTCACCGATGGCAGTTCGCAATCCGTTACTCCAAGCTGGTTTGAGAATTCAGGAGCAACGAGCATCTCAAGTGGCGGTTTGCTGACGGCGGGCGAAGTAGGCGGCGACACAACCGTGACGGTTTCTGCCAGCCACACGATTGGCGGAGTGACGCGCAACGCTAGTCAGGACGTTGGCATCGTCAACATTCCGCCACCTGTGACGCTTTCTTCGCTCTCCATCAGCGGGCCAAACTCGGTGAACGAAAACAGCACGGCACAGTACTCGGCAAGCGCCTTTTTCAGCGACGGCTCGTCGCAAACAGTGAACCCGACATGGATCGAGGATTCGGCGGCAACAAGTATTTCCATCTTTGGGTTATTTAGTGCGGGCGAAGTTACAAGCGATACGCCCGTGACGATTTCGGCGAGCTACACGACAGGCGGCATCACTCGAAACGCGCAGAAAAACATCACTGTTTCGAACGTGGTCGTCACGCCGACCTACACATTGACCGTCAACGCCGCCAACGGAACGGTGGTTAAAAATCCAAATCAAGCCAATTACACGAATGGCAGCCAAGTCATTCTCACCGCGACGCCCGCGAACGGCTTTTCGTTCAATACTTGGAGTGGAGACGCGACGGGCAGCCAAAATCCTCTCACAGTGACGATGACGACAAGCAAGAGCATAACGGCCAATTTCGTGGTCGCGCCGTCGTCGCCGAAGCAACTCACCAGAATGACTTTGAGCAACGGGGTGTTCCACTTTGTTTTGAACGGGCCGGTGGGCAGCAACTACGTCATTCAAGTTTCATCAGACCTCGTGACCTGGTTGCCGTTCTCGACCAACGTGATTCCAGCGGGCGGTTTCGTTTCCATCACCGTTCCCAACACGGCTCCGGCCCCGAGCCGATTCTTCCGTGCCTTGCCACCCGGCGCGGTGGTCTATCCTGCGCCACCCCCGCAATTGACCGGGATGATAGTGAGTAATGGATTTTTCCGCTTTGTATTGAATGGGCCGGTTGGCAGCAACTATCTCATTCAGGTGTCAACGAACTTGGTCAATTGGTTGCCGCTTTCGTCACATACCATTCCCACTATCGGTTGGGTGCTGATTACGGATCCAATCACAGCGAATCAATCGCGTCGGTTTTATCGTGCCGTGCCGCAGTCGCCGTCAGACCCGATTTACATACCAGCCTCGTCGGGAGTTGTGACGTCTCCGTTTATTGTCACCAACGGTTACATTTATCAGACCAACGAGACCACCCTCGCCAATAGCGGTCGTGCTGCCTACAACTTCACCATCCCTGTTGCGGGAAATTACGTGATTCAAACGATGGTGAACGCACCCAACACCGCAGCGGACTCAATTTTCTTTAATATTGATGCCGAGCCGCAGGATCCCTTTATGGTTTCAGACATCACCCCGTTGACCTCAGGTTTCGAGTTACGGACTCTGAGTTGGCGAGGAAACGGCACTTTTGACAACAACCAGTTTGTTCCCAAAGTATTCAACCTTACGACCGGCACGCATCAACTCATCATTCGCGGGCGGGAAGCGAACACGCTCTTGCAAAGTATTACTATTTTGCAATATCCGTGAGCGTCACAGAAGCCGAGGATCGCAAAAGGGTCGCTTCGAACGGAGACAGCAAGATCAAAATAACCAGTGCCGCGTGCCGGTTCATGCGCCGCTGCAACGCGCTGTGCGCGGGTCGAAAATGCGCGTGACGGAGAGTGAAAAAACACTTGCCGGCGACGACGTGCGGTACAAAATGGGCCGCCGCCACCGATTGGATTGGCCGTGTAGTCCGAGCTTGACGCCCAACTAAGACATGCTGAAACAATTCAACCTGAAATCCTTCTATGTCAGACTCTGCTAACGTGAAAAATTATGGCTCCGCCACTTCGCCGATGGATCGCCGGGATTTTCTCAAAGGCGCAATACTGGCCGCTGGCGTGGAAACAACCGTGTTGGCCACCCCGGTGGGTGAGACGGCCCACGCAGCTCCGGCAAGCAAGCCCGGCGAGCCTTGGGACTCCAACGGCCGCATCGGCATTGGCGTCAACCTCGAATATGTCCGGCACGGCGACAAAAGCCTTGCCTACGGCATCAAGCGCGCCAGCCAGATCGGCTACCAGTGGGTCGAGCCTTGTTTCTTGGACGGTCGCTGCCTGCTCTCCAACGCCGGCTATTGCCACGTGACGAGCATGGATACCGACCCAAAGATCATCAAGGACCTGTGCGCGCAAGCCGGCGTGAAGATCAGCGGGCTGTCATCGCACTCGGACCTGCTCAACCCCGAATACGGCGTGCTGTATGCCCGACGCGGCATCCGCTACGCCCGGGCCTTGGGCGTGAAAATCGTCCAGATCACCGAGGACATGTTTCCGCCCAAGTGGATTGACGAGACCGAGGCATACAACATGATGCGCATCGCGCTCCGGTCCATTGCCGAGACGTGCGAGGAAAACGGGGTTTACATCGCTGTCGAACAGCACGGCCCGTACACCGCAAAGATTGACCGCATGAAACGCATCCTGTCGCTCGTGGATTCGCCGTGGATCAAATGCAATTTCGATTGCGGCAACACCTTCCTCGCCGGCTCGGACCCGTATGAGATGCTTGAGGCCGTGATTGACAAGGTTGTACACGTGCATGCGAAGGATATCTCGGTCAAGCAGGCCGAAGCGGAGCGGGGCAAAGTGACCGGCACAGCAGTCGGTTGCGCGTGCGGCGACGGCGTCATTGACTGGAAGAAGCTTGTGGGCCGATTGAAAAAGGCCGGCTACAAGGGCGTGCTTTCAGTCGAATGTGGCACCGAAGAACAGGCGGTCAAGTCGCTCGCACATCTGACCAAAGTTTTGCAAGAACTGGACGCTTGAGCCGGGGCGGTCGCGGCGGCGAGGTTTCCTCCGTCGGCGGAGCGCCAGCGAGACGCCGGCGTTCCAGGCAGGCCTACCGTTCCAACTCCGCCGCCGCGCGGGCCGAAAGAATTCTTCGGGATGGGACGTAGCCCGCGATGAACTCGCGATGAAATTCCGCGAACATTTCCGCCGCCAGGGCCGCGCGCACATCGGCCATCAGTTTCAGATACATGTGCGAGTTGTGGACGCTCAACATGCGCAGGCCAAGGATTTCGTTCACGTTGAGCAAATGCCGGAGATACGCGCGCGTGAAATTCCGGCAAGCGAAGCAGTCGCAACCCGCCTCAATCGGCCCGAAGTCCGCCTTGTAAGCGCCCCCCTTGATCCCGATGGCGCCCTTGCGCGTGTAGGCGGTGCCGTTGCGGGCCACGCGCGTCGGCAAAACGCAGTCGAACATGTCCACGCCGCGGGCGATCAACTCGACCATTTGCGCCGGGGTGCCGAGGCCCATGGCATAACGCGCTTTGTTTGCCGGCAGAAACGGTTCGGTCATCTCGACCGCTTTCATCATCTCCGTTTCGGGTTCGCCCACGCTCACGCCGCCGATGGCGTAGCCGTCGAAATCCAGTGCGACGATGGCCTTCGCGCAATCTTCGCGCAGTGCGGCGTTGCTGCCGCCTTGCACGATGCCGAAAACCATCTGGCCCTCCGCGCGCGGTTGGTCGCGGCACTCGCGCGCCCAGCGGATCGTGCGCTCGACGGCCAGCCGCTGTTCCTTGGCGGGCGCGTCGTGCGGCGGACATTCGTCGAATGCCATCGCAATGTCCGCGCCGAGGGTGCGCTGGATTTCCATGGCCTCCTTCGGGCCGAGAAAGAGCGGCGAGCCGTCGAGGTGCGAGCGAAACTCTACGCCGTGGGTTTTTATTTTTCGGATCTTCGCCAGACTGAAAACTTGAAAGCCGCCGCTGTCGGTGAGAATGGGCGCAGGCCAGTTGATGAACCGGTGCAGCCCGCCGGCGGCGCGGATGATGTCGAGACCGGGGCGGATGTTGAGATGGTAGGTGTTGCCGAGGAGGATTTGCGTGCCCATCTCGCGAAGTTCGCGCGGGTCAATCGCCTTCACGCTGCCCTGCGTGCCAACGGGCATGTAAACCGGCGTGTCCACGATGCCATGCGCGGTGGTCAGCCGACCCAGCCGCGCTCGCGTGAGGGCGTCGGTTTTTAGCAATTCGAACATCGCGCAAAGGTTTTAGCGCAAAGCCGCCCAGACGCAACTCCGATAAATCGGCTCGTCGGTAAAGGCGGTGTGAATTACGCTGTGTCAAAACTCTTTAGAAATGTCCTATTGTTAACTCACGAGAGAATGT
>JALOTT010000028.1 GCA_025457745.1 Verrucomicrobiota bacterium | reverse complement strand
TGAAGAGTTGAAGAGGTTTGAATCTGGCGGTGCGGATCGTTTTAACTCTTCAACCTTTCAACTCTTCACTGATTTTGTTTAGGCGGTGGTTCGTGATAATAGAATACGTTCAGCAAAATGTCCGTGCCGAGCAGTGCCCCCATGGGCAACCACCACGCCATGGCGCCGGAAAAATACACGCCGCCGCAAAACGCCATCGCGTAGGCCGCGCTGAAATTCTGGGGCAACATCCCCGGAATCCGCGACAGCGCGAACACAAGCATCAGTGCGATGGGCAGCCATTTGCCTTTCACGACCTGAATCATACGCGGGGCCGGAGAAATGATGAAGAGTTGAAGAGGTTTGAATCTGGCGGTGCGGATCGTTTTAACTCTTCAACCTTTCAACTCTTCACTGATTTTGTTTAGGCGGTGGTTCGTGATAAGGCTGGCCCGAAGCATAGAGCCGAAGCAATTGCTCGTTGGCGACCGCAAAAGGCAGATTGCCGGCGGCGCGCGCCAGTTCAACCGCTTGTTGGGCCGTGGCCACGGCCTTGTTGAACCGGCCCGCTTCGGCATAGGCCGCCGCGAGCGCTGCGACCATTTGCGCCTTCTGGTGTCCGGTGAGCGCGCAAGCTCGTTCGGCGCACCGGACAGCTTCTTGACCATCGCGAAGCCTCTCGTCCGCAGCGGTGGCAAGCAGCCAGGCAAGGTTACTGAGCGCTTCCGGCTGGTCGGGTTTCGCGCGCAGCGCCTGGCGGCATTGCTCGATGGCTTCGCGAATCTTTCCGGCGGCCCGATACACCGCCGCAAGCTCCAGGCGCGTTCCAATTTCCGGCCGCAACCGCACTGCTTCGCGCAGATGCGCCGCGGCTTCCTCGTTCCTTCCGATGCCCGCCAGCATCAAACCGTACTGGGCATGGGCGTCCGCGTCGTCGGCTTTGATTATTAACGCGGCCCGGAAATGCGCTTCCGCTTCCGCGAATTTTTTCTCCACGGCGCGGAATTTGCCCAAGTTTACGAGCGCCTTGGTGTTGCGCGGATTCAACTTCAGCGAAGTTTCAAAATGGTGCAGTGCCTCGTCCCATTGGCCCTGTTCGGCACGAATGCAGCCAAGGTTGTTGTGCGCGCTCCATGCGGCGGGATTCCGGGCCAGCGTGTCCGCCCAAAGGCCTTCGTCCGTGGCAAATACCCGCGCGCGTTGCACTGTCAGCAGGCCCAGCGCGGCGATCAGCGCGACTGCGACCCAGTGGAGAATTTTCTCCGGCAAAGCGGTGTGGAGCGTCGCCGCAACGAGCGCCACGATGCAAATCAGCGGCAGATATTGAAAGTGGTCCGACACGCGCGAGAACACCATGAAATACATGTCGAAGAACCCCAGCACCGGAAACAACGTCACTGTGAAGCAACCCAGCGCGAAGAGCGCGGCCCGCCTGCGCCCGCGGCGAAACCACCAGCACACCACGAAGCCCGCGGCGAGCAACAGCAGTGGCAGCAGCGACACAGCCGTGGCGGCGATTTCCCAGCGCGGATAAATCATGGAGAGGTTGACCGGCAGCAACGCTTTGCCGAGATAAAACCACACAGCCCAGCCCGCGCCGGCCAGCCGGCCAGGGAAATTTTCTGTCTGCACGGTCTCGCTACCGATGGCGTGCGATTGAAACCAGATCGTCATCAGGCTGAACGCGATCGCCAACGCGAAATGAGGCGTGGCGGCCAGCCAGTCGGACTTGGTCACCCGCCCGCGTCGCCACCACGCGCCGGCCAGCAGCACCACGGGTAACATCACCGTAGAGGTCTTGCTCAACAACGCCAGCAAGAACGCGCCAAGCGAGAGCCAGTAGTAGCTGGAAGTCGGCGGGTTGACCTCAGCCCCCGGCCCTCTAACCTCTGTCCTTTGATCCTCGAACCGCAGATACCACAAGAAGCTCAAAAGGAAAAAGACCAACGAGAGGGTGTTTTTGAGTTCGGAAATCCAGGCCGCCGACGCCACGCACACGGGATGAACCACGAAGATCATGGCCGCCAGCCAGGCGCCACAGACCTTCAGCCGCGCCAGCACGCGCCACA
Organism: Verrucomicrobiota bacterium; assembly: GCA_025457745.1. Classification (GTDB taxonomy): domain Bacteria; phylum Verrucomicrobiota; class Verrucomicrobiia; order Limisphaerales; family JADLHS01; genus JALOTT01. The sequence goes on along the minus strand of JALOTT010000028.1, from coordinate 15,693 downwards.
CGAACAGCGCGTTGACCGCGTGGAGCGCGATATTCACCGCGTGATAGCCCGTGGGATTTTCCCCCCAGAGCAGATGCTGAATCCAGAACCCGACGGTGGCGAGCGGAAAGTCCCCCTGAAACCAGATCGAACTGAGCGAGTGTTCACCGGTCAGGAGCGGGTTTTTCTTCACCAGCACCAGATCGTCCCAGACGAATTCGCCGCGCAACGCCGGCCAGTAAACGGCGAAGGTCACCAGCACAATCAACGTTGCGCCGAGCGCGCTCCGACGCGGGGAAGCGTTGTCGGCGGCGACGAAAAGGTCGTTCACGCGCGCAGGATAAGCAGGCCAAGTCGAATGACAAGGTGCGCTTCGCCGAGCTTGACTCACCAGCGTCACAGACTGTGGACTGTGCGCGTGGACCCGGTATTGAACATTGTTCACGAAGACACAGACTTGCTGGTCATCAACAAGCCCGCCGGACTGGTCTGTCATCCGACGAAGGGCGACGCGCATTCAAGCCTAATTGGCCGGGTGCGCTTGCACCTGGGCGATGGCGCGAGCCCGCATCTGGTCAACCGCCTCGACCGCGAAACCAGCGGGATCACCATCGTGGCCAAACACGACGCTGCGGCGCGCGAACTGCGCCGACTTTGGGAAGCGCGCGCCGTCGGGAAGGAATACCTGGCCATCGTTCACGGCCACGTGGTGGCGGAGCACGGCGTCATTGACACGCCTTTGGGACGCGACGAGCACAGCCGCGTGGCGGTCAAAGATTGCGTGCGGCCTGACGGTGCGCCATCGCAAACAGAGTTTTGGGTCGAGCGGCGCTTTGCCCGTCTTTCAAGTCGCAACTCTCAACCATCAACATTTACTTTGCTGCGCGTCGTGCCGCGCACCGGGCGCAAACATCAGATCCGCATTCACCTGGCGCACCTCGGCCACCCCATCGTCGGCGACAAAATTTACGGCGGTGACGAGGACTTGTATCTGGCGCTGGTCGAAGACCGGCTGACCGACGAGCAGCGCGCCCGGCTGATCCTGCCGTATCACGCGTTGCACGCCTGCACTGTGCGATTCACCTGGCGGGAACAGGCCAGAATTTTCCGTGCGCCACTTGAGCCGTGGTTCGAGGAGTTTTTCAACGGTCTGCCCACCGCTTTGTGATGGTTGAATTCACAAGTGCCGCCAGCCGGTCACATCAGATCTCTTTCAGCAGCCGCTCAAACGCCGCCAGGGTTTCCGGACTGACGTGATGCTCGATGCCCTCGGCGTCCATTTCGGCAACCCGCTCCGACACGCCGATGGAATGGAGAAAGGCCACCACTGTTTCGTGCCGGCTTTTGCAGGTTGCCGCAAGATTGCGTCCTCGGTCGGTTAAAAAGATTGCGCGGTAAGGTTGCGCGGTGACGAACCCGGCCTTTTGCAGCCGGACAATCGTGCGGTTCACGGTGACATGAGTAACTCCCAGGCGCTTGGCAAGGTCCACGACACGCGCTTCGCCCGTTTCTGCAATCAAATCGGCGATGGCTTCCACGTAGTCTTCCGCGATCTCATTCGCGTGTTCGCGGCGGGTATGGGACAAGTATTCCGCCTGGCGTTTGGGGCTTCCGCCAGCACGCAGTTTGTCGGTGCGTTCTTTTTTTGCCGATGCCATCTTTTCTCCTTCGCAAGTATATCAGAACGGGCTTGACAGTCGAGCACATTATTGTAGTGTATGCTACATTCTGAATCTTGCACAACATAATAACAGTGTCGCCACATCGGCTCTGGCGGCAACGCGCTTTGACGCGAAGTCAACCGCGTTTAGCTTCGCAACTGTGATTGCCGAAACTCTGGTTGCTTTGAGGCGTGTGTGCATCGCCGGCCTTGTTGTCCTGGCGGGATCGCTGGCCGGGCAAACTGCCTTCTCAGCCGAAGCCGGGCGCAACGTGGATGGCATCATGGACAACTCCTTCCTAGTCGAGGAGGCCTACAACCAGGAAGCGGGCGTGGTGCAACACATCCTTACCGCAGCCTATGCCTATGAACGGGTGGCCGGAGACGATTTCGAGAGTTGGAATTTCGGTTTTACCCAAGAGTGGCCACTGTTCAGCCAGAAGCATCAATTGGGTTATTCCATCCCCCATCTCTACGCCCACGGCGGCGGCAACTCCGTGGATGGCCTTGGCGATGTGTTGCTCAACTACCGCTATCAAGCGTATTTCAACGAAGAAACGCTGAGTGCTTTCGCTCCGCGCTTTACCTTGGTGCTGCCCACCGGCGACGAACGCTTGGGTGTGGGCGAGGACACGCTTGGCTATCAGGTCAATCTCCCATTCAGCACCACGCTCAACGACAAACGGTTTGTTCACGCGAACGCCGGAGCGACTTTCCTGCCAGGCGCCGCCTCATCCGATGGCCGGGACTTGTGGCACTACAATCTCGGCGCGAGCACCATTTGCGCCCCTACCCGCGACGTGCATCTGATGCTGGAGTGGGTTGGGTATTGGGTAGAAACAACCCGATCAAGTGGCGGCATGCCGCATGAATTTGTGTCCCAGATTTCGCCGGGCGTGCGCAAGGCGTTCAATTCCCGAAACAGCTCGCAACTGGTCGCGGGCGTGGCTGTGCCCATCGGCGTGACGGATTCCGCGCCCGACTACGGCGTGTTTCTTTACCTCTCGTTTGAACACCGCTTTCTTCGCGAGCCATGAATGGACTCATTATCGTTTCCCTCTTGCTGCTTGCTGCGTGGGCCGTTTGGCCCAAGGCAGGCTTGGTGGCCCGTTGGCGGCGGGCGCGGCGACTGGCAGCGCGCGCGCAACAAGAGGATGCCCTCAAACACATTTTGAAGTGTGAGGCTAACAGCCAGGAGCCGACACTGCAAAGCGTGGCCGGCGCGTTGGGTATCAGCATCAATAACACGGCGGAGGTTTTGTCCGGGTTGGAGTCGCGCGAACTCATCTCGCACAAGCAGGGGCGGTTGCATCTCGAACCGACCGGACGGGAACTTGCGGTGCACGTCGTCCGGGCGCATCGGCTCTGGGAAAGTTATCTGGCTGAACGCACCGGCGTGGCCGAAGCTGACTGGCATCCGCTGGCCGAGCGCAAGGAACATCTCCTTTCGCCGCAGCAGGCCAACGCACTCGCCGCGCAACTCGGCCATCCGCTGCAAGACCCGCACGGCGACGTGATCCCCGCCGCAGGCGGTGAGTTGGGGTCAGAACCCGGCCAGCCGCTCAACGCAGTTGCACCGAATGTCTCCGTCCTCATCACGCACATCGAAGATGAACCGGACTCCGTCTATCGCCGGTTATCTGCCGAAGGATTGCGCGCCGGCATGAAGGCGATTGTCTTGGGGAAATCACCGGACCACGTGAGTTTCTGGGCGGACGGACGTGAATTCACGTTGCCGCCGCTCGTGGCCAACAACATCGCCGTGATGCCGCGGCCCGATTGGCGGGCCGCCGACTTGTTCCGTGAAGAATATTTGCCGCAACTCAAATCCGGAGAGCAGGCCCGTGTGGTCGCTCTCTCGGCCGCCTGCCGCGGCCCCGAACGCCGCCGGCTGCTTGACCTCGGATTCGTGGCCGGCACAAACGTCGAGGTGGAAATGTCCAGCCCGCTCCGCGACCCGATTGCGTATCGGGTGCGCGGATCGGTGGTGGCATTGCGCGAGGAGCAGGCGCGCTTGATCCAGATTGCCGACCGCAAAGCTTTACCTCAAGCCACATGAACGCCGAACTCACCAGCACCATCCCGCCGCACGAAGCCTGCGCCTCATGCAATGTCTATCGCGCCGCGAATCTCAGGAAACTCGGCGTGAACATGGACCGCTGGGATTTCGTCGTCGCGCTCGCGGGCAACCCCAACACCGGCAAGAGCACCGTGTTCAACGCGCTCACCGGATTGCGGCAACACACCGGCAACTGGCCGGGCAAAACCGTCACGCGCACGGAGGGCGGATTCGAGTATGACGGGAAGCGGTTCAAAATTGTGGACCTGCCGGGCACGTATTCGTTGCTCTCTACCAGCCTTGATGAACAAATCGCGCGCGACTTCATCCTGTTCGGCCAACCGGAAGTGACCATCGTCGTCGTGGATGCGACGCGGCTGGAGCGGAATTTGAACCTCGCTTTGCAAGTGCTCGAAATCACCGACCGCGCGGTGATTTGCCTGAATCTCATGGACGAAGCCAAACGATACGGCTTACAGGTGGACGAACGGCAATTGGCGCGCGACCTGGGCGTGCCCGTCGCGCCCACGTCGGCCCGCTACGGCAAAGGTCTGCCGGAACTACTGCAAGCCATCAGCGATGTGGCGACCGGCAAGATTGTTTGTCGTCCACAACGGCTCGAACAAGAACCACCGGCGCTTAAACCCGCTTTGACCAGTCTGCTCGCCAAACTCAAAGCCGCCTATCCCGCCCTGCCCAACGCGCGCTGGGTCGCGTTGCGGTTGTTGGCGGGCGATGACCATCTCGCAGCCGCGCTACGCGAAGGCACGTTGGGCCAGCTACGCGCCGGTGCTGCTCTCGAACCGGCGACGGCCACCTAAAACAATCTTTGCCTACGCCATGGACCCCGAATCATCCGCTTTCCGACCGGCAACGCCCGCTGAAGAAATTCTGCGGGACGCGCAACGTTGGCGTCAGAAGATTTCCGGCGACCTGCACGAGCATTTTGTCGAGGCGATTTACGGTCACGCCGCGCGCCTCACCTCGCGCGCCGTCACGCGACCCGGCCAGGCCGCGCGGCCCACGCTGGACCGCGCCATTGATCGCATCGTGACCAGCCGCATCTGGGGTTTCCCGGTCATGTTCCTGCTGTTCGCTTTGATGTTCTGGCTCACGATCAGCGGCGCCAATGTGCCGTCCGCGATGATTGCGAACCTGCTCATTGACCAGCTTTATCCGGTGCTGCGCGAAGGCGCAACCAGCCTGGGTTTCCCATGGTGGCTGCGCGGCGTGTTGATTGACGGCATGTATCTCGCGACGGCCTGGGTAGTGAGCGTGATGTTGCCGCCGATGGCGATTTTCTTTCCGATGTTCACGTTGCTGGAGGACTATGGCTACCTGCCGCGCGTGGCGTTCAACCTGGACCGCCTTTTCAAAAAAGCCGGCGCGCATGGCAAACAATCCATGACCACGATGATGGGCTTCGGTTGCAATGCCGCCGGCGTGATCGCCACGCGCATCATTGACAGCCCGCGCGAACGGCTCATCGCCATCATCACGAACAACTTCGCGCTCTGCAATGGCCGTTGGCCGACGCAATTTCTCATCGCAGCGCTTTTCATCGGCAGCCTCGTGCCGGCGCACCTCGCGGGATTGGTTTCGGCGGGCGCGGTGACGGGCGTGGCCGCGCTGGGCGTGTTGTTCACGCTCGGCACGGCTTGGGCATTGACCCGCACCGTTCTCAAGGGCGAAGTGTCCACGTTCAGCTTGGAATTGCCGCCCTATCGTCCGCCGCGCATCTGGCAGACGCTTTACACGTCGCTGGTTGACCGCACGATATTTGTGCTGTGGCGTGCGGTCGTGTTCGCCCTGCCGGCTGGCGCGGTCATCTGGTTGAGCGGGAACATCCACATTGGCGGTGTCAGCATCGCCCAACACATGGTAAGCGGACTGGACCCCGTGGGCTTGTTCGTGGGTCTCAACGGCGTGATTCTGCTGGCCTACATTGTGTCCATTCCCGCCAACGAAATCATCATTCCCACTATCCTCATGCTCACGGTGATGAACACCGGCGTGCAAGGCGTTGGCCAGGGCGCGGGCGTGATGTTCGAATTGGATTCCGATTCGGCGGTCAAGAGCCTCCTGACCGCGGGCGGCTGGACCACATTGACGGCGGTGAACCTGATGCTCTTCAGTCTGCTGCACAACCCATGCAGCACGACGATCTACACCATCTACAAGGAAACCGGCAGCGCCAAATGGACGGCGTTGGCGACGCTGCTGCCGGTGGGTCTGGGCTTTTTGGTCACGTTTCTGGTCGCGCAACTCTGGCGGCTTTTCGGCTGAGCACAGTGGACAAGAACCGTGAGCACCATCAGGGCCGCCATTCTGCGCGAATTACGCGTCGCTTTTTCACGCCGGGCGCAACCGGTCTGGTTTCGGGTTGTCAAGTGGACCTGCATCCTCGTTGGCGCGGCGCTGATTCACGACCGACGCTGGTTTTGGTGGACGCTTGCCAGCCTGGCGGCGGCGGGGATTTCACTGCATCTTTTCTACCGTTGGAAAACAAAAAGCTGGACGCGCGCCTGGGGCGGCTGGAACGATTTGGAAGCAGGCCGCGACCTATAACGCAACCCCATACGTCCCATGTATCGTAAAATTCTCGTCGCACTTGAAAACAGCCGAGCCGACGACAGCCCGCTGCCGCACGTGACGGAGCTGGCCAAGCGGCTTGGCTTGGAACTTTGACCGGCTGAAGCTCGCCGAGTCCGACGAGATGAAGGCCGATCGCGCGTATTTGGAAACCGTGGCCGGCCAACTGCGCGCGCAAGGACTGGCGGTCACCGCCCGGCTCGCGCTCGGCGATCCGCCGGGTGAGATTTTGAAAACCGCTGAAGCCGAGCAGTGCGGCCTTATCGCGATGACGAGTCATGGCCACCGTCTGCTCGGCGACATTGTTTACGGTAGCACCATCAACGAAGTGCGGCACAAGAGCACGATTCCGGTTCTGCTAGAGCGTATTAAATAAAACTGTAGCCAGTTGTTATGGGCTGTGGCAGTCTCGGGGGCGTGAAGACCATCTCCCTTGATTTGCGGGAACGGATTCTGGCCGCCTATGACGCCGACGAGGGCTCCCGCGAGGCGGTGGCCCGCCGGTTCCGGGTGTCGCTGGGCATGGTTAAGAAGCTCCTGCAGCAACGGCGACGCTTGGGCGACGTGCGGCCGCAGCATCATCGTTCGGGACGCAAGCCTGGCATTGTCGCCAGTCACCAGCACCAACTCCGGGCGCTGTTGGACAAAGAGCCCGATCTGACCCTCAAGGAGCTGCGTGTTGCCACGGGCCTGCGCTGCACCCTCCCGGCCATCCACTACGTTCTGGTGCGGCTGGGACTGACATATAAAAAAAGACACTCCATGCCAGCGAGCAAGACCGGCCTGACATCCGGCGTGCGCGCCGACGCTGGCGGCGGGAACAGGTCAGCTGGGATCCGGCCCGGCTGGTCTTCCTCGACGAATCGGGCGCGAAGACGAACATGACCCGGCTCCGCGGACGTGCTCCGCGGGGCGAGCGCGTTGTGGCCAGCCAGCCGCATGGTCATTGGCAAACCACCACCATGCTGGCCGCCCTCCGGCTGGACGGTTCCACCGCGTGCATGACGATTGAGGGGGCCACGGACACCGAGGTGTTCCAAACCTATGTGCGGGTGGTGTTATGTCCGACGCTGCGTCCGGGGGATTGGGTGGTCATGGACAATCTCTCGCCCCACAAGCACGACCCCACGCTGCAACTGATCGAGCAGGCCGGGGCGTCGGTGCGGTTCCTCCCCGCCTATTCGCCGGACCTCAATCCGATTGAGAAGATGTGGAGCAAGGTGAAGGAACTGCTGCGGAGTGCCGAGGCACGGACACGGGAGGGGCTCCAGACGGCCATCGCGGCGGCTTTGGCCTGCGTTACGGCCCAAGATGCCATGAATTGGTTCGCCTCGTGTGGCTACAGTTTTATTTAATACGCTCTAGCGCGGGCGGAGAAGAAATAGCGCGCTTCACCGCTCCAAAATCAGCCCCCATTGTTCAGCGGTCACATCGGGACGCTGCCAGCTTACAGGAAACAGGCAAAAGTGTGCCCCTCATCGCTCCAAGTCCGACTCTTCCGCCGGGTCAACATTCGGCGCGAAGCATTCCTGTTCGGGGCTGCTCTTGGAAGCATGTCGTTTCAACCAAACCATCAATATGCCGATATCAGCGGGAGAAACGCCGGAAATCCTGAATGCCTGGCCTAGTGTGGCGGGGCGAATCTTGTTCAATTTCTGCCGAGCTTCGGATCGCAGGCTTGGCACGGAGCAGAAATCGAATGATGCAGGAATCCGTTTATCTTCAAGTGACTTGAACTTTTCAATTTCGGCTCCTTGGCGAACTATGTAGCCCTCGTACTTGATTGCAACCTCGACTTGCTGGGATACATCTTCGGAGAGCAAATCATTCCGCATCGGAAGTGACGAGTAATTCATTTCCGGCCTCCGTAACAACTGAGCCAACGTTTCAGAGCCGTATCGGGTTTGATGCATTCGCTCCAACTCTTTCGTGATCGCCAGCCGCTTTGCTGAGAATTTGCTGTAATTTCGCTCGGGTAGAAGTCCGATTTCGCGGCCCAACTCAGAAAGGCGCAAATCGGCGTTGTCTTGGCGCAATAGGAGGCGATATTCTGCTCGAGAAGTAAACATTCTATAAGGTTCCACCGTTCCCTTGGTGACGAGATCGTCAATGAGAACTCCAATGTATGCTTGGCTTCTCGGAAGAATGATTTCATTCAGTCCTTTGGTTCGTCTCAATGCGTTAACTCCAGATATAAGTCCTTGTGCAGCAGCTTCTTCATATCCGGAAGTTCCATTTATTTGTCCAGCCAAGTATAGGTTGCGACAAACTTTGGACTCCAAAGTGGGCAATAGTTGTGTTGGAAATGCAAAGTCATATTCTACCGCATACGCGGGGCGCATTATCTCGGCAGCCTCACATCCTGTTATAGTTCGAACTAGATTAAGCTGAACATCTAATGGAAGGCTCGTCGAAAACCCATTCACGTAAATCTCTTCAGTCGCAATTCCTTCCGGCTCAAGAAAAATCTGATGCCTATTCTTATCTGGAAATTTGACAATCTTGTCCTCGATCGAAGGGCAATAGCGAGGTCCAATGCCATCAATCCGCCCAGAATAAAGAGGCGACTTGTGCATATTGGCTTTTATGAGATTAGCCGTCGCCTTGGTAGTATAAGTTAGGTGACACGGCATTTGCCCTCCCAGTTTTGAGAGAATTGAACCCGGCGGATAATGCGGGCTAGAATTGCCAAGTGATATGCTAGCCGGACAGGTTTGTTCCACATGGAACAAATCGCTTTTCCAAAATGTGAAAAATGGGATCGGATCTTCTCCAGCTTGGATTTCTGTCTTTGAAAAATCAATCGAACGCCGTAACAACCGTGGAGGTGTTCCTGTTTTCAACCGCCCAAGTTCAATTCCTAACTCTTTCAAAGAGCTTGACAAATCTGACGCTGCCGATTCCCCAGATCTTCCGCCTGATTGCCGATGGAATCCAATATGGATCAATCCCATCAAGAACGTCCCGGTTGTCAAGACAACCGTGCTTGCAAGGTACTGAACTTCTAGAGTGGTCTCAACGCCATAAGCTTCTTTGTTTCTATGCAATATCGACGAGGCCTGGCCTTGCTTTACGTCAAGGTTTGTCTCGGTCTCACACTTCAATTTGAGTCGCAATTGATACGCTCTTTTGTCGCACTGAGCGCGCGGTGCCCAAACGGCTGGCCCTTTTCTTCGGTTTAACATTTTGAACTGTAGGCCAGTCATGTCTGCCGCTTTCCCCATCTCCCCGCCCAAGGCATCAATTTCCCGCGCTAAATGTCCTTTCGCCTGACCACCAATTGCTGGGTTACAGGACATTTGGCCAATTGTGTCAAGGTTCATTGTTAGTAGCAGCACTTGCCCCCCCATTCTTGCTGCCGCTAGTGCCGCCTCTATGCCAGCATGTCCTCCACCCACAACGATGACGTCATACTTCTTTGGATAAGTGAACATCGTTGAATTCTAGGGTTTAAGATAAGCGGACTCCAGCCAAGAATTGGCTGGCAATTTGATTACACCACTGCCTTGGGAAGCATTAAGGTGTTCGCAAATCCTGAACACATGCTCAATGTCCGCTGTTGCTTCTGCGGCCATAGATATCTCTTTTACTGTCAGCGGAGCGCCATGGGCGTTTGCTAAACATTTGAGAATTCTTCTTTGCAAATCGAGGATTGACGCTGCGGCTTTCTTGCCCGCCTCGACTCCTGGCTGATGATAGGCATTGATGCCGATCAAAGACGCGTAATAGCCCACCGCTCGTTCGAATAATGCAATCAATGCGCCGACACTAAAAGGCGAAACCTCTTGTAGTGTGATCGAGATAGACTCTCGCCCTCGTTCGGACAACGCCTGCCGTGTTCCTAGATAAAAGCCATTTAGAAAATCGGCTGAAGTTGCTTGGTTTTCCACTGACAGTGGAGTGTGGAGATGGTCTGTTAGAACATTGATGAAAAGAACAAATGAGTTATCAAGTCCATCCCTAAGTTGTTGAACATAAGAATGTTGATCTGTTGATCCTTTGTTTCCGAACACTGTGATTCCTTGGTGAACAAGGTTGCCGACAAGGTCAAATTCTTTCCCCAAGGATTCCATTACAAGTTGCTGGAGATAACGAGATAACAACTCGAGGCGATCTCTGTAAGGCAAGACAACCATGCATTTCTTGCCTTTACCGCCTCCAATTTGAAACCATGCCGCCGCTAACTGCGCCGCAGGATTCGTGGCCAAATGCGGCGCCTTTGTGACCTGATCACATGCCTTCGCCCCGGCAAGAATTTTTGTTATGTTAAAACCTTGAAGCGCTGCGGGTAGCAATCCGACGACTGACATTTGACTTGTTCGTCCCCCGACCCAGTCCCACATCGGAAAACGCCGCAGCCATCCATTGGCTGTTGAGTAATCGTCGAGTGCGCTTCCTTCTTGGGTGACTGCGACGGTGTGCTTGCCGAAATCCAAGCCTGCCGCTTCGTAGGCAGCCTTCGCTTCGAGCATCCCGTTTCTTGTTTCTTTTGTTCCGCCGGACTTGGAAATTACCAAACACAGCGTCTTGCCAAGATCACCAGCAAGCATCGCCAATACGCGGTGCATTCCGTCGGGGTCGGTATTGTCGAAGAAATGCGGGTGGAGCTTGTCGGTGACTGGGTGGCCAAGCGCATGGGCTACAAACTGCGGACCCAGTGCAGAGCCGCCGATTCCAATTAACAGAAAATTCTTGAATGGTCCATTGGTTCCACTGACGGCACCGGTATGCACTTCATTGGCAAAGGCTTGCACATGGGCCAACGTTGTCTCAATTTCCTGCCGAATTTCCGGTGTAGGAGCGAGATCGGGGTTGCGTAACCAGTAATGTCCGACCATGCGACCTTCGTCCGGATTCGCGATGGCGCCTGCCTCCAAGGCCCTCATGTCGGTGAATGCCTTTTCAAGGTGGGCTTCCATTTTTTTGAAAAAAGTTTCATCGAAGTTGATGCGACTAAGATCGAGCGACATGCCGAGTGTCGGAAACTCGGTGTAATACTTTTGAAAGCGTTCCCAGAGTTGCTGTTTGGAAAAATTCATATAGCGATAATGTTTACGATGCCAGAGTGCACACGAACTACCACCTTTAGCGAGCAGAATGCTTTGGCCGAAATGCGCGCCGTCGTCGCTCGTCCAGCATCTTCGGATCACCAAGCGGGAAGTGTGAGCAACTCGTAATTACGAAAGGAGGGACGAAGCGAACTCGACGCGGGCCTGCAGCATGTCGTGTCTCCCAGCCCGCGAGCGCGCAGAATTACGCGACCGGCAACAGTATGGAAATCGTTGTCCCTTGGGTGCGCCGCGGTTTGATTTTCACCTCGCCTTGATGAGTCTCAATGATACGGCCAACAATCGCCAAGCCGAGACCGGAGCCCTTCGCCTTGGTCGTTTGGAGCACGAAGTTGAACGAACGCCGTCGCTGTTCTTCGCTCATGCCTTCGCCGTTGTCGGTGAATTCGACCTGCACGCATCTTTGTTTCGTGCCACCGCACGACCGCCGAATGGTGCGGGAAGCGATTGACAGGACCCCGCCATCGGGCATGGCTTCGACGGCGTTGAGAATCAAATTCAGAAAAGCCTGCTCCAATTGCCGCGCATCTCCCATGACCGCGGGCAGGTCGGGCTGTAACGCGCGTTCGAACCGCACGCCATGCTGGGCCAACTTGTGTCGCACCAGCAGGCCAAGCTCGTCAATCAGTTCGTTCAGATTTACCGGCGCGAACTGAGGCTCCGTCGTGCGCGCAAAATCCAGAATCCGCTCCACGATCTTGTTCAGGTGCTCGATTTTCTCGCCCATCACGCGGGCGTCCTCGGTGCGCGGGTCGCCCGTCGGAAAATTCAAATCGAGCGAGTGGTAGAGCATCTTCATGACCGTGAGCGGATTGCGGATTTCGTGCGCCACCTCCGCCGCCAGCAGACCGAGCGCGGACAGCTTCTCGTTTTGCCGCAATTGTTCCTCCACATCCACGACGCGTTCGTAGAGCCGCGCCTTCTCGATGGCGATCGCCGACAGTTCCGCGAATGCCGAAAGAATCCTCACTTCATCATTTGAAAAAAAATGCGCCGCCGCCTTGTAAACGCTCAACGCCCCCATCGCCTCGCCGCCAAACAGCAGCGGGACGCTCAGCAGCGAAATCAAACCCTCGCGGCGCGCGACGTCCACGTTCTGGTAGCGGCCTGAAGTCTGCACGTTTTCGACTTGCATGGGTTTTTTTCGGCGGACGACCACGCCAAGCAAACTTTCCTGCGCGTGGAGCCGGGGTTTCCTGAGGTATGCCTCGCCGGCACCGAAGCTGGCGCGCAGGTCCAGCCACCCACGCGTCTCGTCCAGCATCATCACCGAACACATCTTCGCTTGCATGAGCAGGCAGGCCTCCCGTGTGATTGCGGTAAGCGCCTCATCCAGATTGAGCGTCGAGTTGATCGTGCGGCTCACGTTGGACAGCGCCTCGAATAACCGCGCTTTGAGCCGCCATTGCTCGTAAAGCCATGTGTTTTGAATCACTCTCGCCGCCTGCGTGGCGAGTCCGGCAAGCAATTCCTGGTCGCCGCCGCTGAACGCCGCCTTGCGATCCGAATCCACATTCAACACCCCGCGCACCTCGCCGCTGACATCGAACGGCACGGCCAGTTCAGACCGCACGCTGCGCCGGAGCATGATATAGCGCGGATCCTGCGCCACGTCGTCCACGCGCGCGGGCTCGCCGGTGCGGGCGACCCAGCCGGTGATGCCTTCGCCCATGCGCAACTTCAATTCCGTGGCATTCGCCGGCAACCCTTGCGAGGCGAGGATGTCCAGAAAGCCGCTGGTCGGGTTCACCAACACCACCGAACCGCTCGACGCGCGCACGAGCCGGACGGCCTCGCGCACAATCAGTTGCAACGCCTCCTGCGGTTCAAGGGTTGAGTGAATGATATTGCCCACCTGGTAAAGCAGGTGCAACCGCTCATAGCGCGCTTTCAGTTCTGCCAACTCTTCGTTCACAAGAACACGAGTGTCAGGCGCGAAGCGTCAAGTGTCAGGTCGAAAATACAGCGCAGCGCAAGCTGTCACTTCGCACCTTCATCTCACCCGCGCCGTCAGCCACAAACCCAGCATCCCGAAACTCAAATTTGCAAACCACCCCGCCAGCCACGCGGGCAGGTAGCCGCCCGTGCCCAGCGCAATCCCGAGTTGCGCCAGAATGAAATAGCCAAAGCAAATGAAAACACTGCTCGCCACGCCGACGAAAATGTTCCGTCGCCCGGAGGACGCGCCAAAGGGCAGCGCAATCAACACTACCACCAAGCACGTCCATGGCGCGGCCAGGCGGCCGTGCATTTTCGTGTACAGCCAATACCGGTCGGCCCGGCTGGGGTTGGGGTGGAAGCGCAGGTAGTCAAGAATTTCGGCCAGCGGCACATCCGCGTTGCGCTCGCCACCCTTGCTGAGCCGCTTGCTGATTTTGATTTCACTCCGGATTTCATCCGGCGTCTCGGTGAATTGCGGGCGCGCCACCACGTTGGTTTGCAACGACGGCACCAGCGCCGAATTCGTGCGTGCGTCGTTTCGATACTCGCGCGCGTTGAAAAATGTCCACACGCCGTTGACACGTCCTGCGCGATCCGCGTCCAGCCAGCGTTGCGAACCGTCCGACAACGTCCAGATCACCTTTGGCCTGAGCATCTCGGACGTGTTGAAATCATACTCGCCGATTTGCCAGGTGCGGCCATCACGCGCGTTGGTGAATCCAATATTGCGGACGCGATTGCGCTCCGCCACCTCCGTCGGCCGCGAAGTCCGGCGATTTTTGATTTGCTGCGCCTGTTCCGCACCGTCCGCCGCCCACAATTCATTCAGCGTGAACAGCACACCACCAGCCGCAAACCCTGCCGCGAAATACGGCAGCGCCAGCCGCCACAGACTTACGCCCGCCGCGCGTATCGCGGTGATTTCATGATGCCGTGCGTGGTTCGTGAGGGCGTAAAGCAGCGCCAGCAACAGCGCGATGGGAAGCACGCCAACGAGAAACGCCGGCGACTGGACGGCGAAATATTCCGCGATGTCGCCAAAACGAAGATTCTTTTCCTGCAAATCGCCCAGCTCGATGAACGAGCGGTACGAAATCCAGACCAGCAGGAAGCCGCCGAGGCAATAACAGAACGGCACGAGCAACTCGCGCAACAGGTAGCGGTCCAGAAGGCGCATGGGAGTGGAGGCTAATCCGCGCCAACCGCCAACTGCAAGCTCAGGAAACCGGAACGCAACCGGTTTGACCGCGTCGTAATCAGATTCCCGCCGCGCTCACGCCTCCGCCGCTTCGCGCTTCACGATCCAGTCGTACCCTTTCGCTTCCAATTCGAGCGCGAGGTCTTTGCCCCCGGTTTTCACGATGTGGCCATCCACCAGCACGTGAACGAAATCTGGGATGATATAGTTCAGCAGACGTTGGTAATGCGTGATGACCAGTTGGGCATTATCTGCGCGCTTGAGTTTGTTCACGCCTTGCGAGACGACCTTGAGCGCGTCAATGTCCAGGCCGGAATCGGTTTCGTCGAGAATGGCAAGCTTGGGTTCGAGCACGGCCATCTGGAAAATCTCGGCGCGCTTCTTTTCGCCGCCGGAAAAACCTTCGTTCACCGACCGCTTGAGCAGATCGTCTTTCAACTCGAGCAATTTCATCCTCTCTTTCATGAGCGCGAGGAACTCGTACGCGTCGAGTTCCGGTTCGCCCTTATGCTTGCGAATTTCGTTGAACGCGGCTTTGAGGAAAACGGTGCTGTTGACGCCGGGAATTTCGACGGGATACTGAAATGCGAGGAATAACCCTTCGCGTGCGCGTTCCTCGGGGTCGAGGTCGAGAAGGTCCTTGCCGTAAAAAAGCACTTCGCCGCCGGCAACGGTGTAACCGTCGCGGCCGGCCAGCACTGCGGCCAACGTGCTCTTGCCGCTGCCATTTGGGCCCATGACCGCGTGGACTTCGCCCGCGTTGATGGTGAGGTTGACGCCCTTGAGGATTTGTTTCCCCTCAACGCCCGCGCTGAGGTTCTTGATTTCGAGAATAGTTTGCTTGCTCATGTTCTAAATTGTTTTTTAACCACGGATGGACACGGATTCACACGGATACGAATCACAAGACAACGCGCTCCCATTCCAGACGCGCGTGCTTGAAATTCAGGATCAAACCGGCCCGTAGTTTCGTTATTCTCAAATAGTTCAACATCTGGCAGCGTTCACGGTCGGTGACGAGGTCAATGACCTTCGCGTCCACGATTACTGAACCGAACGCAATCAGGTCGGGAACAAACTCACCGACTTCCACACCGCGAAAGAGAACTGGAAATCGCCTTTGCTGATCAAACGCGATGCCGTTCATTTTGAACAGCACAACCAACGAGTTCTCATAAATCTTCTCGTGCAAGCC
>JALOTT010000302.1 GCA_025457745.1 Verrucomicrobiota bacterium | reverse complement strand
CCGCCAAGCGCCTCGGCATCGGGCGGCAGACGCTTTACAACAAGATCAAGGCTTACGGGATTGAGGTGTGACCATTGAGCCGTTTGATTGCTCGCGAATATTCCAAAGCGAGGCGCTGCGGAAAATTGACCACGCAGTTTGAACGATTGCTACGGTGGATATTACGGTTCTGAAATGAAAGCCCCACTACCGGAAAACGAAGCCCAGCGGGTGGCCGCCTTGCGGGAATATCACATCCTGGATACCGCGGCGGAACACGCTTACGATGATATCACCGCGCTGGCAGCTTATCTTTGTGACGTTCCCATCGCGCTGATCTCCCTGATGGACGAGTCCAGGCAGTGGTTCAAATCGAAGCTGGGGTTGAACCTGCGAGAGACTCCTCGCGACGTGGCCTTTTGTGCGCACACGATTCTCCAGTCCAAACCTCTAATCGTGCGAGATGCCTTGAAGTCCGCACGCTTTGCGGACAACCCCCTGGTTAGGCGTTCACCAAATATACGGTTCTACGCCGGGTTTCCACTGGTCAGCCCGGAGGGTTTCGCGCTGGGCACACTCTGCGCCATTGACCGCATACCGCGGCAGATTTCCGCCGTGCAAAAGCGGGCGATGCAGGGCCTGGCGCGGCAGGTGTTGGCTCTGCTGGAGTTTCGGCGCGTTTCGGCACGCATGGCGGAGGCGCTGGAGCAGGTCAAGACGCTGCACGGGCTCCTGCCCATTTGCGCCTGGTGCAAGCGCATCCGCGACGACCAGGGCTACTGGAGCCAAGTCGAGGCCTACCTCCACACGCAGACGGGGGCTGATTTCACGCACGGCATTTGCCCCGAATGCCTTGCGAAGCAACGCCCGAAAAAGCCGCCGGAGGAATGATGCCACGTCTCCGTGAATACCGATAGAAGGACACGAACTTCACGCTGATCGAAGGAGTCGAGCGCAACGCCATCATGCAGACGCTCAAGGAAACCGGCGGCAACAAACTGGAAACCGCCAAGCGCCTCGGCATCGGGCGGCAGACGCTTTACAAGAAGATCAAGGCGTATGGGATCAAGGTGTGACGGTAACGCGATGCGCGGTCATAAGCTGCTGCGTGTAATCCGCAGAAGGCTTGACTTGCAATGACTGGCGCGCAAGCCACCACACTTTTTTTTTTGAATACCGGAAAAGCTCGCGCTGTCTATTCCAACGGATTACGATGGAGCATGCTATGAAAAAAAATGTATTGATGATTGCGGGCGCGGCCTTGGCGGTCGTGCTGACGGGCTGCGAATCCCCTGATGGCAGTCCAAACCGGACCGGAAGCGGGGCATTGATTGGCGGGGCGGTTGGCGCCGCAGCGGGAGGCTTGATCGGGAGCACCAGCCGGCACAACAGCGGTGCGAATGCCGCCGCCGGCGCCTTGATCGGCGGTGCCATCGGCGCGATTACCGGGGGTTCGATTGGTCACTCGCTCGATCAGGAGGAACAAGCCCGGCTGCGAACGCAAGCACCGTTAACCTATCAACGCATTGAACAAGGGCAACCGCTCGGCATCGCCGACGTGAAAGCCATGGCCAAAGCCGGTGTCAGCGACGACGTGATCATCAGCCAGATTCGCAGCACCCGCACCGTCTATCGGCTGATTGCGGAGGACATCATTGACCTGAACAACTCTGGTGTCAGCCAGAAGGTAATCAATTACATGATCAATACGCCTGGGACTGCGGGCACAACGACCATGCAAGCAGAGACTGCCGTCGTGGCCCAGCCGCCGCCACCGCCACCGATGGAAACCGTGGTGGTCGCGCCCGGTCCGGGTTATGTCTGGTGCGGCGGCGAGTGGGCATGGCGTGGACGCTGGGTGTGGATGAGTGGCGGCTGGGTTTCGCCGCCATATCCGCGCGCGATTTGGGTGGGTGGCCACTGGTCACACGGATCGCGCGGCTGGCGACACGCCCCCGGACATTGGCGGTGAACATCGCCTGCCGGTAAAGTCCTGCCACGATCGTAGTCTGGGACGGTGGCGGGATTTCTTACGCATTGCAAAGAGCGCGAAGCGTATTGACTCAAGCCGGAGTCATTATGCTTGAAAACTTTCCGGGCGCAGTTGCCGTCGCCCTTGATTCTGCGCTGTTGTCGCTGCATGACTGATTCCCGAAAAGGCGTGCCGCCAAGTGCCATGTCTTCAGGCGATGCCTCGGTCAACACGCCGGCGTGGTCACGGGGGCGATGAACACTTTCGGCAACCTGGGCGGCACCGCCATGCCGCTGTTGATAGGGTTGAGTTTGAAGTGGTGGGATTCCTGGAATATTTCCCTGATGACCGTGGCGTTCTTCTACCGGTTCTCCGCCGCTTGCTGGCTGGGCATCAAACCCGATGAAAAAATCCCAAACACGTGAACTGAACTCCGACGAAGCGCGCCTCGTAGCGGCCCTTGTCCAACGGGATCATGCAGCCCGAAACCGGCTGCTTCTGGCGGCCAATCGAGACGCTGCCTTGCCAGTCACCCATGAACGGATCAATGGTGTTTTGGGCGGCGGCGCGGAACGTCAGGAGGGCTGACACAACGAAAAGAGATTGTAGTTTCATAAGCGGATAATTCGAGCGAGCCAACTCTATCTCTCAACCTTGCGGTTGTCACAGTTAATCAAATTCCGTCAAGCCACTGCTTGAAGCGTTCGGCGACCATGGCCCGCCGCGTCGCAAAGGGGATGCGGGCGATCATGCGCCGGGCCTCCGCCACGTTGAAGTCGCCGGTTTTCTCGACTTCCGGCAGTTTGCAGAACAACCGGCTGCGGGTTGGAGTCAGGTAGAAAACATCCAGCAGCGCTTTTTCCGGTCGCGCCATCCGGATTCCTTTTTCGCCCAGGGTTTCATACCCGAAAAAGAAATCAGGCGACACATGGTGGACCGACACCACGCCCAACGGGGTGGTGTAGCGCCGCGTTCGCGCCAAGGAGACGGCGTAAACAGACGAGGGAATCTGGGAAATCATGCCGTGGTGGTAGAGGGCGCTTTGCAGCGAAACATAGGCCGGCTGCGGGGCGGTGAGTCGTTCCGGGAGACCCAGCGGATCCAGCCGGCCCGGAAAAGCCCAGACTCCGCGCCGCAATGCCAGGAGATGGCCGGCCTCCGCGAGCCGGGCCGCCATCTTACTGGCATGGGCTTTCCCCACGCCAACAATGGCCGCCATGTCCGCCGTCTCCAGCACCGTTTGATCATGCCGCTGTAACCGCGCCAGGACATCAATCAGTTTCATCAGTCCCCTCCTTTCAGTGCCTCGACCACCCGAAGCACCAGGTCATCCCACATCTGCGAATCATCATACTGCGCCTGATGATCCGGCGATAGGAAGGCCAGCACCTGGCTTTTGAACACGGCAAACGAAATGGACATGGCGTTTTGTTGAGCCTCACGCCATTGCCGCGGCGGTTCCATTCCTTGGGGCGAAACACCGGACCTCAGCAAATGGGCGAGATCAAAAATATCTCTCGCCTGGGTTTGCGAGCGGTGAATCAGTGCGTGGACTTTCTGGCGAAACGCGGCTTCCGGCGTGTAGTGGCTCGCAAGAAAAGGGGTGATCTGGTATTCGCGCATCAGCAAGCCGTCCACGCCCTCAAATGTCACCGGATCATTTATGCCCCGCCGGGAGAACTCGATCTTCGTGTGCAGCGGCAGTTCGATTCCCTTGGCGGTGAGCGTCAGTTTCCATCGTTGGGTGGTTTCCGTCTGCTTTGGGGCCGAATAGCGCGTGATCGTCAGGCCGCGCGCCTGCAGAATCCGACCCAGGGTCGCCCCCGAGAGAATCTGCTCCACGCGATCCTCCAACACTTCCACCGGAGTTGACTGCACATCCAAGTCCATATCCTCCGAATACCGGATGCTCCTGAGATAGAAGCGCAGGTTGCATCCCCCTTTGAGAGCATAATGTCGCTTGTCCAGCTTCCGACCCAATTGTTCCAGGAACAAAAGGTGAAACTGTTCGACACAAGCGATCGGATGGGCAAACGATGTCACGGCGATACGATGCGCAGTAACGACGCATACGTCAACAACGCGCCTTATTAGAATTGCCGGCTTTGGCGACCGTATTCTGCGATGGAAGCAGCCGCCACTACGGGGCGGCCTTTGTCCAGCGGGATCATGCAGACCGAAACTGGCTGCTTCTGGCCTCCGATTGAGACGCTGCCTTGCCAGTCGCCCATGAACGGATCAACGGCGTCTTGGGCGGCGGCGCGAAACGTCACCAAGGTCATCGCAACGAAAAGGGTTTGTAGTTTCATAAGCGGATGATGTTCGCGGGCCTAACCGACCAAACACTTGGTGTCGAGCGGAGTTTCAAATTTCAAAAGTGACCTCAACGACCCAACGACTCAACACGTCCACTATCATCCGCCGATATCTCTTCTTGGCAAGGCCGGATTGTTCAGGATGTCGGATGCCTTGTTGAGCAGGCCGATCTCCCACATCGCCTCTTCAGAACCGCTTTCATAAGATGCCAATAGCGCGCGCTTATCCCTGCCTTTGATAAAACTCTCATAGAGGAAATCGTCGTATGCAGGAGCTTGAAAGCGCGCCCCGACGACCAGCGCAAACCTACGCACATAGAAGTCAACTGACCGATCTAACGCAATCTCCTTGATAAGGTTAAGGCATGGTGTGCCAAGCGCCACCAAATCAAGGCACATTACACGACACTCGGTTCTTGAATCCATCGCTTCCCGAAGAGTCTTAATAATCTGCTCCTTAGTAAGTGTGTTCACAGCGTTTCGTCCAAGTGTTTATTTGCTATTTCTGGCGGTATTTCGCATTGACACGAGTTTCAAGGGTGTCCTTCAGGGTAAAGCCCAGCAAGGCAGCGTAAGAAGGGATAACCTCTCTCCTTATCCATTTGCCAAGTTCTTTCAAAATCCCAACCACTGTATTCGGCCGTCCCTTGTTTTAGAGCAGTTTCCTGATCTTGAGCAAAAGTAGATACGCGATCCACATCGGCCATCACGAAATAGCATTGGTGAATTTGTTGAATATCGGCCCCAGCCCTAAAGTCGATTGCCCCAACCAACAGACGGGGGCCAGTCATTCGGAGTAATAAATCAGACATCCGGTGATTGTCATTGCTTTCACCCTGTGACACTCGAACCAAGGCGTAACAACCCATAATCATTCCCCCGGGAAATTCCGTCATGCCCGGATTAAGCTTCTTTCGCATAGCCGCAAATATAGAATTCTTGGCCAATTCTGCTTCTAA
>JALOTT010000301.1 GCA_025457745.1 Verrucomicrobiota bacterium | reverse complement strand
CCGCCGCCAGAGGATTTCGCAACTTCAAAAATTACCGCCCGCGCATTTTATTCTTCTGTGGCAAACTTGACCTCTATCCATTATGAACCTTCATGAAGCTTTTTTTAAGGCCAGAAATACCCTGTTCAGACTTCGTTATCCTTGCGGACGGCCGCCTTCAAGTCGTCCAGAAACGTGGGCAGCGCTGACTCGACGCGGTTCCAGTTGGAGATCAGCGGCGTCCACAGCGGGTCTTCCTGAAAGCCTTTCGTGGCGATGCGAATGCTGCGCACAAACGTGGCCACCGCGTTCTCCTCCTCATGGCGTGGGTACTTCAGCCCGTTTAACCTCGAGTCGGCGGAATAAAACCTCAGCGTGTCCTCCGCCTGCCGCATGTAGGCGCTCAACACTGTGTCGAATAAGCCGGCATCCAGCTTGATGCCCTCGGCTGCCATGCGACGGAAGAAAGAGCGTGCAATGTCAGCCGCCATCTTGTTCAGCCCTTTCTCAGGATCGCGCGCAGAAAGTTCCTGGTGCTTGTGGTCGTAGTTGTCACAGAGTTCAGACTGACAGATGGCGCGCGGGGCGCTGTTGCGAAACACTTCCGCCAACAGGCCGAGAACTCCCCCGCCAGCGGATAGCGGAACGTGTCCATATACACGAGGTAGGGATGCTGACCCAGGATGCTCTTGAGAGCGCGGAGCAGCGGCGTCACCAACAGGCGCATGACCCGGCCATTCAGTTGGTCCGTGACCCGCGCGTAGTAACCCTTGCAAAAGTCGAAACCCAACGCGGGATGCGCCACCGGGTAGCAGAGCCGGGCCAGCAATTCGCGGCTGTAGGTGATGATGTCGCAGTCATGCACGGCCACCATGCGCGCCTGTTCGCTGGCCAGCACGTAGCCGAAACATGTCCACACGTTGCGCCCCTTGCCGCCGGGGCCGGCGCTCAGTTCCGCGTCTTCAAGCTTCATGTAAAGCTCCTGCATGCGTGGCCCGTCGTTCCACAGCAGCGTCGGCTTTTGTGGCAATTGCGCGAAAAAGTGCCGGGCTTTTTTCCAACCACGCGCGTTCGCGCCATCAATGCCAACGACGATCTGCTTGAGGTAAGATACGTTCCGCAGTTCGCGTGCAATCAGCTTGAGCGCCTTCGTGCCCACTTCTCGCACGTGACAGGGCAGTACTAGTGCGATTGGAGTTTCCTTGGCGAACTCCTGCAACTCACGCTCCAGCCGTGGCAGGTTGGGCTGCGCCAGGCGATGCAATGTGGCCACTGCGCCGGTTTGAAAGAAGTCAGACATGGTTTTTTCCTTTCTTCATTGTGCGTGGTTGCATTGTTCTCATGGCGCATGTCTTCCGATGCCTACAGCGATCAGCGACGGCACCGCCGCAAATTGCGCCAGCGCCCACCAATAGTCCGGCAGTTCGTCTTTCCAAATGTGATGAGCCAGTTGCTGAATTGCAAGCCGGACGACCGGTCTTCCGATCAACCCAGCATCGCGCTTCCGCTTGCAGCTGCCTCACCGCCTCATGCTCGCTTGCCCGCATGGGGGGGTGGCTCCGGCTTTTCCGAGCTGTTGCGATTCCAGCCGGCGCTCCGCGTCTTTGCCGGGCGCTTGTTCTGACGTGAACGCCCCGGCATAGGCAATCCGCATCAACATTCCGACGGAAAGCGCGAATAATAATGTGGTGATGGCTGCGACTACGCGTTGTCCAGACAACTCCACGTCACGCCCCATCCAGTTGGTGATTGCTTGTCCCAGCACCACGTAGGAAATGGGGATGAGCGTCAGTATGGCCAGCGCCTTGCGCCGGCTTCCCAGCAGCGCCAGAACTCCCCACAAGAGGCACAGTCCTCCGCCCGCCAAACCAGTGATGAGCGTCGGCCGGGCAATCGTCGGGGCCAAGTGATGGACGAGATAACTAAGGCCGGCGAGGAGCAGGCTGTAAACGATAAGTTGAAGACCGATGGTTTTGTTCATGGCACACCCGATATGGTTTGAACTGCCCCGGCCAGCAACTCACCTCTCGGACGCGATTAGAACACACGCGGATTACTATTCGCACGGGGAGAAGAAAGCTCTCCGCCACAGGCCACTGGATCCGAAGCTTCATTGCACAAGAGCAATTCAGTTGTTCGGATGGCGGCCCGACCATCCAGTTGCCTCCGATGGCACTCGCCATCGGACCCTTGGACTGAGAACGCAAAGCGTCTCAACGAATTGACCTTCACCCTTCGCCCGCACGGCGTCAAGCTTTCGCTTCAACTCATTTCAAAAATGAAAAGGTTCGCCTGTTCCTTTTCCAGGTGAGACATTGCGGGAGTTGTGACATTGTTCATCGTTCATCACCACCTTCGCCCGGGCGGCATCCGGCGCGTCATTGAATTGGCGGCGCCGCATCTCGTGCGCGAAGCACCGCGCCCCATCACGCGCGTCGTGCTCGCCACCGGCCAGCGAGCCGACCAGAAATGGCACGACCACTTCATCCAACAACTCCCTGGCGTGCCGGTCGAAGTGTTCATTGAGCCGTCGTTCAATTACCTCTCCGAACAGCGGTGTTCGCCGCGACACATCACAACGCAAATTCGGCGTGGGCTTGAAAAGCTTCTGGCCCATGCCAACTCAGGAAATTGCCTGGTGTGGGCGCACAATCTTGGCGTCGGACGCAATTTGCTTCTCTCGCGTGAACTCGCTTTCGCCTGTGCCGCGCGTGAGATCCCGCTCGTCGCCCACCATCACGACTGGTGGTTCGACAACCGCTGGGCGCGCTGGCGGGAGATGCACCGGTTCGGTTTTCGCAGTCTGGCAGGTGCGGCACAAGCTGTGTTTCCGCCGATTCGCAAGACGCTTCACATCGCCATCAATCGGGCCGACGCTGACGTTCTGACCAGACATTTTGGAAATCGCGCGCTGTGGCTGCCCAATCTCGCTGAACCCGCGCCGCTGCCGCCGGCCGCGCGCGTCCGCGCGGCGCATCGCTGGTTGCGCAACCGACTGGCGCACGACGGCGCCCCCATCTGGCTGTTGCCGTGTCGCACCTTGCGCCGAAAGAACATCGCCGAGGCCCTGTTGCTCACCCGCTGGCTGCGGCCCGAAGCGTGGCTGGTCGTCACCGGCGCGGCGAGTTCCGCCGATGAAGCGCCTTACTTCAACACTCTGGAACGGGCGGCGCGTAAACATCACTGGCGCTTGCGGCTCGGCGTGCTGGCCGGCGACGAGTCCCGCAAACCCACCGTTCCCGAACTGTTGGCTGCCAGCGAAGCTGTCTTGCTCACCTCGATTCAAGAAGGTTTCGGCCTGCCTTACCTTGAAGCTGCGGCGGCGCATCGCCCACTCATTGCGCGCCGTCTGCACAACATCGCGCCCGACCTCGACCGGTTCGGCTTCCGGTTTCCCCAAACTTACGACGAAATCCTGATCGCGCCGGAGTTGTTCAATTGGCCCGCCGAACGCGACCGGCAGCAAAAAAATTTTCGCGCCTGGCGCGCGACCATGCCGGCGTTTGCGCGTGCGCGAATTTCCCAACCACCGCTGTTCGCTGCCCGACATCCGTGCGCCGTGCCGTTCAGCCGTCTCACGCTCTCGGCGCAATTGGAAGTGCTTGCCCGACCCATCCGCGAAACGTGGGCGGCGTGCCTGCCCTTGAATCCGTTTTTGGAAACGTGGCGACAGCGGGCTGCGGCTGGCAAACTCCGCGTCACCCCCTGGCCGCGCGCCGCCAAAAGCTGGCTCGCCGGTGAAGCCTACGCGCGCCGATTTTTCGCCGCTCTCGTCCCACTGCCAATGCCATCGCAGGTAAGGCGCGGCACTCCGTGCGCGCCGGCTGAGGTCCAATCGGATTTCATCGCCGCCAAACTTGACGCGCAAAATCTCTATCCGCTCTTATGGAACATGAACGCATGAAGATCAAAGCGGTCATCTTTGATGTCTATACGACAATCCTTGAAGTAGGTCCGCCGCCGCCCGGTGCCGACGCATTGTGGCAGCGGCTCTTTGGGGAAATGCTCGGCATAACTCCGCCCCTGACCCGCACGCAGTTTTCGGTAGCCACCGCTCAAGTCATCGCCCGCTTGCACGCGCACGCGCGGTCGCGCGGGATTCAATGGCCGGAGATTCAATGGCCCTCGGTGGTTTTGGAGGTGATTCCCAGTCTCGCGGCTCTTCCCGCACACAAGCTCGACGACTTTCTTCTGAACCAGATGCAAACCGGTCGGACGCTCCGATTGGCCAATGGCGCGGCGGAATGTCTGCGCTGGTTATACGAAACCCACCACCTGCTTGGGATCGCCTCAAATTCCCAGGCCTACACGTTGCGGGAACTCAATGCCGCGCTGCAAGGCACAGGGCTGAACCTTTCCGTGTTCGACCGCGACGTGTGCTTCTGGTCGTTCGAGCATGGCTTCAGCAAACCCGACCCGCACGTCTTCCGCATCCTGACCGCCCGGCTGCAAGCCCGCGGCATCCGCCCAGCGGAGACATTGATGGTCGGCGACCGCCTCGACAATGACATTGAGCCGGCGCGGGGGTATGGCTGGCAAACATGGCTGCTGGACCCAAAGGCCATTAGCCAAGGGGGCGGCTGGTCTGCGCTTGCGGCGCGGCTGCGCCATTGAACCGGACACATGAAGCACGACCAACATCTGGATGAGCCGATATCGCGTTACGCGCGCCGTGACTTCACGGCGCTGAAGCAACATCTCACCGTGGCCGAAGCGCTGGACGCGCTGCGCCATCAGGAATTGGGGGAACGGATCGTCTATTTGTATGTGGTGGATGAGTGTGACCAGTTGGTGGGGGTGTTGCCGGTGCGCCGGTTGCTCATGGCCAAGCTCGACCGGAAGCTGACCGAGGTGATGATCTCGCAGGTGGTGGCCTTGCCCCACGGCGCATCTGTCCTGGACGCTTGCGAACTGTTCGCGATGCACCGTTTCCTGGCGTTGCCCGTGGTGGACGGCGAACAAAAACTCGTCGGGGTGGTGGACGTGAACCTGTTCACCGAAGAGATTTTCGACTTCACGGAGCGAGAGCGGATGAATGAAGTCTTCGAGGCGGTCGGCTTCCGTGTCTCGGCCGTGCGCGAGGCCAAACCGTGGCTGGCTTTCCGATATCGCTTTCCGTGGCTCTTGGCCACGGTGGCCAGCGGCACCGTGTGCGCCCTGCTTGCGGGCGCGTTCGAAGCGACGCTGGCGCAAAGTCTGGTGCTGACCTTCTTCCTCACTCTGGTCCTGGGGCTGGGCGAGAGCGTGAGCGTCCAATCCATGACCGTGACCATTCGCGCCTTGCATGCCCGCCGACCGACATGGGGATGGTTCGGTCGGGCCTTGGGCCGCGAGATTCCCACCGCTTTACTCTTGGGCGTCGGGTGCGGATTGCTGGTGGGCGTGGTGGTCTGGCTCTGGCGCGGCTCGGTGACGGCAGCGGCGGTGGTGGGCGGCAGCATTGTCGGAGCGATGGCCTTCGCCTGCGTCTGGGGACTGAGCGTGCCCGCGCTGCTCCATGCGCTGCGGCTGGATCCGAAAATTGCCGCCGGCCCGATGACGCTGGCCGTGACCGACATCTCCACTTTGCTGATTTACTTCAGCGCTGCGGCCTGGTTGCTTTGAGACGTCACAATCTGATTTTTGTTTCACCTGAATCATGAATGTGCCATGAGCACCTGCGTCTTGACCGCCGACACCCCCACGCGCGTGGCATCAGCCGCGCCGAAACGCTGATGGTCGGCGACCGCCTTGACAACGATATTGAGAGGCTGTCCCCAAAGTGGGGCTTTTCTGGGATTGTGCTTTTTGGCCTGGCGCGGTGGGGCGGATTTGTGGAAACAGCGGATGGGAAACAGGCTGAGG
>JALOTT010000300.1 GCA_025457745.1 Verrucomicrobiota bacterium | reverse complement strand
GGCGCGGCCCTGGGTGTTCTGGTTCTGGATCAATGGCAACATCAGCCGCGAGGGCATCACCAAGGACCTCGAGGCGATGAAGCGCGTCGGCATCGGCGGGCTGATCTGGATGGAGGTCAGCGGACCGCGCTGGGCGCCGCGGGGACCGATCGAAGCGGGCGGCAAACAATGGCACGAGGCGATGCAGTGGGCCATCACCGAGGCCGACCGCCTCGGACTGGCGTTCACTTTGAGCGTGGATTTCGGCTACGGCAGCGGCGGCCCGCACATCACTCCCGACCTCTCGATGCAGAAGCTGCTGTGGTCGGAAACCAAGTTGCAGGGTGGGGGACCGGTGACGGTCAAACTGCCGCAACCGAAGGTGGCCACGAAGCCCCCGCTGGTCTGGCTACACCCTGACGATCATATGCGACCCGATGTTTCCGCAGCGCTGGAACGGGCCGATTCGTTCCGTGATGCGAGCGTCTTCGCCTATCCCGCGGCCCAGTCGTAGACCTCCCGCATCTTCCAATCCAACAAGGGCGATCCGCTTGAAATCTACGACGGACGCGGCTGGACGACCGATCCGCCGCCCCTGGCGAAACAAGGAAATCCCGCGCCCCTCGAACCTGCCAAAGTCATTGATCTGACAGGCAAGATGAACGCCGCTGGCGAGTTGCACTGGGATGCGCCCCCGGGCGAATGGATCGTGGTCCGGCTCGGCCATGCCACCAACCTGAAGCTGACCCGTCCGGTGCCGTCCTGCGAGCTGGGTCTGGAATGCGACCGCCTCAATCCACGCGGCATGGACGCGCATTTCGAACATCGCCTGAAGCCGATCCTTGAAGCCGCGGGCGACAAAGCTGGGCGCACGCTGCAATACATCCACATCGACAGTTGGGAAGCAGGCGGTCAGAACTGGACCAGTGGATTCGCCGATGAATTCAAGAAACGCCGCGGCTACGACATCACCCCGTGGTTGCCGATCCTGACCGGCCACGCCGTGGGCAGCGTTGATCTCACCGAACGTTTTCTTCGGGACCTGCGCCGCACCGTCGGCGAGGTGACGCTGGCCAACTACATCGACCGGCTGCGCGAGCGGATTGCGCCCTACGGGGTTCATTTCTCCTGCGAGCCTTACGGCCGCTTGTGCGTGAACAGCCTCGAATACGCCGGTCGCAGTGATTTCCCGATCGGCGAGTTCTGGACGGAGCGGGCTTTCAAGGACCGCACCTACGGCGACCGCTTTCCCGAATTCAATTCTTACTGGTATCACTCGATGAAAGGGCTTGCCTCGGTGGCCAACACCTACGGCAAGACGCGCGTGGGGGCCGAGGCCTTCACCGGCTGCCGCGGCTGGATCGACCACCCCTATCTGCTCAAGGGCATGGGCGACGAGGCCTTCAGCGAGGGAGTGAACCACTTTGTCATCCATCTTTCAGCCCATCAGGCCTACGATGACATGAAACCGGGCTTGACGCACAGCCGCTGGGGCCAGCACTTCAACCGCCACCAGACGTGGTGGGAGTTCAGCAAGCCCTGGTTCGACTACCTCGCCCGCTGCCAGTTCCTCCTCCAGCAGGGACGCCGCGTCGTGGATGTCGCCTGCCTCTATCAGGACGGCGCTCCACTCAATTTCAATGACATCAACTTCAAGCTGCCGCCGGGACATGATCATGATTTCTGCTCGGAGGAGATCATTCTGCGGATGACCTTCGCGGACGGCCGCATCCACCTGCCCACCGGCGTGAGCTACCGATACCTCGTGCTGCCCCGCTCCGGCAGGCTTACGTTGCCAGTCGCGCGCAAGGTGGCGGAACTTCGCAGACTAGGGGCCGCGGTTTTCCTGCAAGCCCCGATCAACGGCATCCCGGGCCTCGAAGGCTATCCTGAAGCAGATGAAGAGGTGAGAAAACTCGCCGCCGCCTGGCCGCTGCTGCCGCAGGGGGGATGGAACGAGGTTTTCGCGAAGGATTTGGCCGTGCCCGATTTCGAGGGCGAAGGTTTGAAATGGATTCACCGCCGGACCGGGAACACTGAGATATATTTTGTCGCCAACAGCAAGCCGGAGCCGGTCGAGCGCGAATGCGTCTTCCGCGTCGCAGGAAAAACCTCCGAATTGTGGAATCCAGAAACTGGAGAAATCCACACCCTGCCGGATGCCTCCCAAGCCAACGGCCGCACACATGCCACCTTGCGCTTCGGTCCCGCGCAAAGCTGGTTCGTCATTTTCCGCAACACGCCGGCCGAGCATCGGTCTTCACAAAATCCATTCGTGGAATGGAAACCGCTCCAGCAGATCAAGGGCGGATGGAGCCTGAGCTTTGACCCCGCATGGGGAACCAAGAAAACCCTCACCCTCGACCAACTGGCCTCCTGGTCCGAGCACCCCGACCCGTTGGTTAAATACTATTCCGGCACCGCCACCTATCGCACTACCTTCGAACTGGCCGATGCGGCACTCGCCGCAGGCAAGACCCCGCTGCGCCTCGATCTCGGCCAGGTCGAGGTCGTCGCCCGCGTCCGGCTCAACGGCCGCGACTGCGGCATTGCCTGGAAGCCGCCCTATCAGGTCAATATCACCCCAGCCCTGCGGCCCGGCTCCAACACCTTGGAAATTGAGGTGGCCAACACCTGGGTCAACCGCCTCATCGGCGACGAACAACTACCCCTTGATTCCAAGTGGAAAGACCCCGAGACCCTGCTCGACTGGCCGGAATGGTTCAAACAGGGGAGTCCCAGACCGAGTGGAAGATTCACCTTCACCACCGCCCGCCACTACACCCAGGACAGCCCACTCATGCCCGCCGGTCTGCTTGGGCCGGTCAACATCCTCTCCTCGAGATGAGTTGATTAGAAAAACCACGATGATTTTCCGCCGCTTCCGCCTTTGATCTCTCTGCCTGATCCCACCCGTTATGGCCGGGGAGGCGCGGTGAACGCGAGCAATTCAATCAAGGGGAAACCGTCTGGATTGCATCCTCACATCTGGCGCTCCGCCAACCGGCCTGCAATTCCTTGGTGAGTTGGGCGACGAGTTTGGCTTTGTCAGGGTCAGCTACGATATTACGGTTCTCCTGCGGGTCGGCCTGCTCATCGTAAAGTTCGACGGCCGCCACCTTCGCATGATCATCTGCCTCCACCCAGCGGGTGAAGCGGTAGCGTTCG
Organism: Verrucomicrobiota bacterium; assembly: GCA_025457745.1. Lineage (GTDB taxonomy): Bacteria > Verrucomicrobiota > Verrucomicrobiia > Limisphaerales > JADLHS01 > JALOTT01. The sequence goes on along the minus strand of JALOTT010000300.1, from coordinate 2,083 downwards.
GTGCGCATGGAATAGCCCATGAGACGCCGGCCCTTCACCTTGCGCGGGTATTGGCTGAAGGCAGCGGTCAGGGCTTTTTTCCCCGGATCTTGGATTACCGGCACCAGGCTTGTGCCCTGCAAATCATTTGGAATCGGCAGCCCTGCCAGCGCGCACAGCGTGGGATACACGTCCACCAGTTCTGTGAGCGACTCGGTATGCGCCCCGGCATGCTTCATGCCCGGCACGGAAAAGATCAGCGGCACCCGGGTGTCGTTTTCAACGTTGCTTTGCTTGCTCCAGGCTCCGTGCTCGCCCAGTTTCCACCCGTTGTCGCCCCAGAGCACGATGATGGTGTTGGTGCGGAGCCCCAGCCGGTCCAGTTCGTTGAGCACCTTGCCTACCTGCGTATCCACATAACTGACCGCCGCAAAGTAGCCATGCTTGAGTTGGCGGGCATAATCATCGGGGATGGGCATGGCCGGGACGCCCTGGTAGTTAGGCAGTTCCGAGTTGCGCAGGATTGCATAACTGGGCGCGCCGATGGGATAAAATGGATTCGGCGCGAGTTTGATTTTTTCAGGGTCGTAGAGATCCCAGTATTTTTTTGGGGCGTTAAATGGCAGATGCGGCCGGATGAAGCCGACACCCAACCAGAAGGGTCGATCCTTTGCAGCGCATTCGCGCAACGCTTTTACCGCCATCTCCGCCAGGGATCCGTCATGATAGGTGTCGTCCGGCATGTCTGCGCACTCAAACGCCGGGCCTCTTTTATTGGCTGCTTTTTGCACAATAGCCTGATTGGCCGGTAGCGCATAGTAGGAATGGGCCATGGGCGGACTGGTCCACAGCACCGACCAAGATTGGGGATCGTCCGGGTGGTGGTGGAAAATCTTGCCCATGCCTTGGACGAAATACCCATTCTTTTTGAAATACTCCGGCAGGGTCACCGCGTCCGGCAGAAACGTGCGGAAATTCGGGTCATTATCATAAACTTTGGTCGTGTCGGGCCGCAGGCCGGTGAGCATGCTCGCCCGCGAAGGACAGCAAACCGCAACCTGGCAAAAGTTTTGATCAAAAACCATCCCTGTTCGGGCCAGCGCGTCTATGTTCGGACTCTTGATGTAGTCTTTGCCATAGCAGCCGAGTTCGGGGCGCAAATCATCCACGGCGATGAACAGGATGTTTGGCTGCCGCGGGCCGGCGGCAGCGGAAACAACCAGTGCCAGCCCCGCGAATAGATTGAGATATTTTTGGAGGCGTCTCATAAAAGAACTTTCTATCGGCAATTGCTTGCGCACCCGCCGCACCGGAAACGTTCAGCAGCGGCCGGCGGTGGGAATTGAGGAGTGTCGCGCCCCGGCAGGGGTGGCGGGAAGGTGTTCCCGTTGCAGCACGTCAGGCCGGTCTTGGTCGTGGAATACAACTCAATCATCGCGATGATTTGATGACGTGGTGGGTATCGCCCAACGTCTCGATGAAACGAACTTTCGCGGCCGGCTCAGGAGTGTCTTGGATGACCGCGCCACTGACATCCTTCAATAGGATGACCGGTTCACCCCCTCGCGGCAAAATGCGCGAATCTTTCAAGTTGAAGTTCCGCACGTCATCCAGCACCAAAGCGGGCCGAAAGTCCTGGCCGGTCACCGTGAGTCTCACATTTTCGAACTGGATGCCTTCGGCGTGCCGCATATAACCCCCCCACGCGGGGAGGTTGCCGAACATCGCGCAGGAGGGATAATTGGCCGCATTTTCCGGCACGTTGGCGAGGTTGTCCAACCGGTATTCCTTGAGTTTGGGCTTGCTGCCAATTCCGCCGAAGACGATCGAGACGTTGCGCAGGGTAATGTCTCGAACGGGCGCGGCGGGCAGGCCGGTGATCGAGGACGGAATCAGCGGATGGTTGCCGCGGCCCTGCCAGTCCGCAGGAAATTTATTCATTTCCGCCCGCGGACGGTTGGGAATGTCAGCGGTGACGTCGCTGATCGTCACGTTGCGCAGCGAGCCGACCGGACCTTGCCGGTTGCGATGTCCCAGCCGGATAAAGATGGCGTTACAGGTGTTGGTCATGGTGATGTTGGAAATGTTCACATTGTCCACTGCG
>JALOTT010000299.1 GCA_025457745.1 Verrucomicrobiota bacterium | reverse complement strand
GGTCCCCAGGTAGCGGAAGGTGTTCTCTCCCACCTTCACAATGCCGATTTCGCGTTGCGCATTTTCCGGCGAATCGCTGGCGTGGGCGGCGTTGACCATCACACTCGAACCAAACTCGCGCCGGATCGAGCCGGGTGGCGCCTTCGAAGGATCGGTTGGCCCGAGCACGTCCCGGATTTTCGTCACCGCACCGACGCCTTCGTAAACCAGGGCAATGCACTTCTCGCTGCCGGGCTTGGCGAGTTCCTCCGGGGAACATTCCGACGGCGCGCGGCCTGACATGAAGCGGACGATGTTTTCAAATTGATTGTCGCCAAACGCCGGACAAAGCGTTTCGCCGATGGTTTTTTGATTCTCGGCAGAAATGGGGAACCCAAATTCCTTTTCCAACGCGACCTTGGCCTTGGCCGCCACCACGTCCTTCAATTTCGTGCGCAGGACTTCGCGGACCGGCCCGTAAAATTCCACGGCGTCCGCCACGCTCATCGGATGCACTTTGATGGCAATGATGTAGAGGCCGGTGCGCGAGAAGAAATCAATGACGTTGCCCGGCCGCCCGGTGGCGAAGCGGAAATTGTCCGGCTTGATCAGCACCAGCGTGCGCTGCGGCGTTTCGCCCGGCTGATAGGCGATGACGTTTTCCAGCACCCCGCCATCCGTGTCGGAGTAATGCGCCCAGAGTTTGAGCTTTACCTCGGCTTCCCCCGGCGTAGGCGCGGCGAGCACGGCCGGCTCGAAGTAACGCACGGTCTGATCTCCCTCCATGATGAAGTCGCCGTAGGTGTCCCGGATGGTCTCGCCCACGCGCCGATCCGGGCTGAGATTGCCGACCACCGAGCGCACTTTGCGCACCGCGTCTTCGCCCTTGAACAGAAGCACCATCACCCGACGGCGACGGCCGGTTTTGGGGTCGGGAGAGAAATTTTGCAAAACATACTGGCGGAGCAGTTCCTGAATACGCTGGTCATACGGGTCATTCGCCGAAACCGCGATTTCGGAATATTTCTTCGCCAACTCGGCGCTGGGCGCGAACATTCGCGCCGCCACCAAGTCCAGGCCGGTGCGCGAGATGAGCCGGCTCAAGATGCCGCCGGTTCGCGACTTGTAGAGCGAATAGGGAGTGATGAGAACGTAGGCGAGTTGTTGAGGCATGGCTAGGCGGCGGCCGGTGGATTGCCGGGGTTGGATGGTGTGGAAGCGGCTTTGCCGCCCAGAATCTTGAACATCACCGTGCCGCACGTGGGGCACTTGCCTTTGATCGCCTTGCGCCCGTTCTTCATGACTTCCTCGACGCCGTTGGCGATCTCTTTCTTGGCTTTACACTTAACGCAATATCCTTCGGCCATAAAATCTTTCGGTCCTGACGCACCATGCGCCCGGTGGTTGCCCGAATAGGTTAGGGGCGCGTGGGTGGCAGCGTCAACCTGGAAAAGGCCTGGAAAAGGCCGTTTGCTCAAGGCTTCAGGCGAGCTGAGTCGGTAAAACAATCTCGGCCTAAATCGTTGAAAATAAGGCAACTGGATACAGGCTATCGCCCAAACCTTAGCCCACCTTCCTCCATCCGAGACCGGCACTCCGACACATTCTGCCATCCCTCCCGGAAGCCAGTTGCGCCGGCTCAAACTGGGTTTTACAGTTCGGTTGCCGGGTTTCGCAGGGCAGTTTTCAAGATTTTGCCCGTTGCGTTGCGCGGCAAGGCGGGCATGAAATTCACACGCTTGGGCACCTTGTAATCCGCCAGTCTTAGACGCGCGAACTGGATCAAGGCCCTTTCGTCCAATGTCACGCCCTCACTGGGCACGACGAACGCCACCGGCATCTCTCCCCTGCGCGCATCCAGCCAGCCAACCACGGCCACCTCTTTCACGCCGGGGAACTGGTAGAGCACTTCCTCGATTTCGCGGGGATAAACGTTGATGCCGTTGACCAACAGCATGTCCTTCTTGCGATCCGTGATGAAGTAGTAGCCGTCGTTGTCGCGATAGCCGATGTCGCCGGTCAACAGCCAGCCGCTGCGGATGGCTTGTGCGGTTGCCTCCGGCTGGTTCCAGTAGCCGAGCATCACGTTGCTGCCACGCACGCAGATTTCGCCGTTTTCGTTCGCGCCGAGCATCCGGCCACCATCGTCCTGCACGCTGACTTCAACGTGCGGAATCGGCAGGCCGATCGAGCCGGGCTTGCGCACCCCGCGCAAAGGATTTTTTGTTACGACCGGGCTGGCCTCGCTCAACCCATAGCCTTCGATGAGCGGGACTTTGAACTTCGCCTCGAAATCTTTGAGCACCTGCACCGGCAACGGCGCCGCCCCGCTGATACAAAGGCGGAACGGGAACGCGCCGGGAATCGGCGCGTGGGTCAGCGTACGGTAAAACTGCGGAATCGCCGGCAGGATTGTCGCTTGCCGTTGGCAAATCTCCTTGAGGATGTTATGCGGTTGGTTGAGGGATTTCACGAGCACCATCGAACCGCCGACCAGCAGCGGCAGCAACATGCCCACCGTCATCATATAACTGTGAAACAGCGGCAGCAGCACCGCGAACCGGTCCAACTCCACCGTTTCGAGCAGGATGCGGCAGCTCTCGACGTTGTGGAGCAAATTGCCGTGCGAAAGCATCGCACCTTTGGGCCGCCCCGTGGTGCCAGAGGTGTAGATGATGACGGCCAGGTCGGCTTCGGTCGGCGGTCGTTGGGCGTTGGATGTTGGACGTTGGATGTTGAATGTTTGCTGTTCGAATTCCTCTACCTTCAAAACCTTCAACGCTGGCCTTGCCGCCGCGAGCGCCGGGAAGTGCGCTCCCAAGTCCGCATCCGTGATGAGCACGTCAATGCCCGCGTCCTGCAAGATGTAACTGACCTCGTCCGGCTTGAGAAAGTTATTGATCGGCACGACCACTGCGCCCGCGTTCAGGATACCGAAGAATGCCGGCACAAACTCCGGGCGGTTCTTCAACCACAGCCCAACCCGGTCGCCCGGTTTCACGTTGAATTCCGCCGCGAGCCGTTGCGCCACGACCTGCGCTTGCGCAAGCAGCGCGCCGTAGGTGAATTCGCTCTCGCCCCAGAACATGGCGGTCTTCTCGGGGCGCTTTTTTACCGAATCGGCGAACGCAACGGCGAGGTTCATTGGCAAAAGTTTACGGGTCGAGCTTGGGCGTTAGCAAGTTGCCAGTGAAGTGAGTGACACTGAAGTGGGGCAGTCCGTCCCGGCTGCCACTGTCCCACTGGTCGTCTCGCCTGGGGGAAGAACTTGTAGGCGGGACGCCCGCAGGGACGGTCACAGACGAGGACGCCTGCCCCACTGCGCACCACGACGCCACCTGACACTTGGCACTCCGCGCCTGACACTTCATAATGCACCCCGTGATTGACACGAACGAAAAGCTGGCCGCCTTTCTGCCCACCGTGCGCGCTGTTCATTGGATCGCGGTGGACACGGAAGCCGACAGCTTGCACGCCTACCCCGAGAAGGTCTGCCTGATTCAAATCAGCACCGTCGCCGGCGACCGGCTGATTGACCCGCTCGCGCGCCTCAACCTCGACCCGCTCCTCGACGCGCTCAACGCCCACGAACTCATCATGCACGGCGCCGACTACGACCTGCGCCTGCTGCGCAAGCACCACGAGTTCGTGCCGGGCGCGATCTTCGACACCATGCTCGCCGCGCGGCTGCTGGGCCAGCGGCAGTTCGGCCTGCAATCACTCGTGGAAACTTATTTGGGCGTGAAGCTGGAGAAAGGCTCGCAGAAGGCAAATTGGGCCCGCCGCCCGCTCACCGAGAAAATGGAACATTACGCCCGCAGCGACACGCATTACTTGAAACCACTGGCGGACAAGCTCAAGCTCGAACTCCAACACAAGGGCCGCCTCGCCTGGCATCAGGAATCCTGCGCCCGGCTGATCGGCGAGACCTCGCGGTTGTCGCCGGTGTGCATGGATTCCGTGTGGCGCGTCAAAGGCAGTCACGCGTTGGGCCGCCCGGCGCTTGCCATCTTGCGTGAACTCTGGCTATGGCGCGAATCCGAAGCCGTCGCCGCGAATCGTCCGCCATTTTTCATTCTGAGCCACGACTTGCTCGTGGACCTCGCCACTGCGGCCGTAGCGCATCGGCCATTCGAACCCATCGTGCCGCGACATCTCACGCCGCGTCGTCGCGATGGGTTGGCGCAAGCCATTCAAGCCGGATTGGAACTTTCCCCTGACCAATTTCCCGAGCCGTTGCGCCACGTCAGCCGCCGTCCCAGCGAGCCTGAACGCCGCCGGTTCAACGAATTGGAAACGCGGCGCAACGCGCGCGCAAACGATCTCGGCATTGACCCCACGCTCATGGCCAGCCGCGCCACGCTTTCCGACCTGGCGCACAATTGGGACAAACACGCGCCGCAGTTGATGAACTGGCAGCGGGAGTTGTTGAAGTAGCTTTGGTAGGGACGAATTCCACTTCGTCCCCGAACTTTTCCGGGAAGAAATATGGGGATGCGGTGGAACGCGTCCCTGCCATCAATACACGAGCACCAACACCGCCGCCTGCTCCGTGTCCAGGTAGGGCGCGTCAGTCCTCTGCGCGCCGTGTTTTCATCCGGGCGAGCGGCGCGCAGAGGACTGACGCGCCCTCCCTCAGTAAACCAGCACCAGCACAGCCGCTTGCTCCGCCGACTTCACCACGTCCTCAAACTTCCGCTCCTTCGTCTCCGGCTCTTTCAACTTCGCCTGGTGGCCCTCCGAAAGGAGTTCCGGCACGAATTCCAGGAACGGTAGGGCCGCTTTCCACAGCGGCCCAAACTTTTCGAGAAGAATGGGACGCGGATGGAACGCGTCCCTACCAACTCTGCACCGCGTAGTTCACGTTCTCCGGCAACGCCCTGCTGCCCTGAAAGGATAGAGGAAGAATGATGAATGAAGAAACGCACCTTCTTTTATCTTCCCTGCCAACACCTGATACCTATACTTCGGACACCAAACAATGTGATACTCGCAATACCAAATCGTATGCGACTGCTTTCGGAATCTGCTCATGTTCTCTTCCTTTCTCGTTCGTTGTGGGGACAGCTGTCGGGTGTGCGGGCAAAAGCTGGCGATTGATAGTGCGGCGGCGGGCTGGGAGATTCGCTGTCCGAAATGTGGCACTTCGCAGACCACCCCGGTGACAGCTCCTGAGCAGGGGGCGACTTCAAAACCATCCCCCAGCACCGCCGAACCGCAGCCGGCCATCCCCGAGTTTGCCAGTCGCGCGCTGAGCGGGGACGAGGGATTCGAATACGAGGCCTTCATCAGCTACCGGCACGTGGAACCCGATCGCACGCTGGCCAAGTGGTTGCACACCGCCTTGGAGACGTATCGTGTGCCCAAGCAACTGGTGAAGGAGCGGGGACTGCCTTCCCGGCTCAAGAAACTGTTCCGTGATGAAGATGAACTGCCAGCCTCGGCTGATTTGAGCCGGGAAATCGAGCGGGCACTTGGCAAATCCAGATTCCTGATCGTGATCTGTTCACCACGGACTCCTTCCTCCCAATGGGTCAACGCTGAAGTCGCCTTTTTCCGGAAGTTGGGCCGTCACGATCAGATTCTCGCCCTTTTGATTGAGGGAGAACCCGCAGAATCTTTTCCGCAGGCGTTGCGTGAAATCCGGCGGACGATTACGGGACCAGAAGGCATCATCAACCAGACGATTGAGGAAGTGGAGCCCCTGGCGGCGGATGTGCGCCCGGGACGCAAGGAGGGGCAAAGAGAAGTGCAGCGGATCGCCAAGCTCCGGATACTGGCCTCAATTCTGGGTATTCCGTTTGACGCGATTTATCACCAGTCGAATATTATCAGCCGCGTTCAGACGGAGTTGGCTGTGTTCAGCAATCAGCCTCAACTGAAAGAAACCGAACCCGTGTGGGCTGACAATCCCACGGAGATTCAGCAGAACATCGCAGCGCAGCGTGCGGCCGTCACCCAAGGATTGGACTCGTTAACGCCAGGAGAACTGTTCGCCAAGGTCTTCCCGGTATTGCAATCGCGACAGACCAGCGCCCCCAAGCTGAAACGCTCGGCGAGCCCACAGACCGGCGAGGCCATATCCAGGCGCGGCTCCGGAACACAGGCGCGGCCTGATTCCAGGTTGAGCCAGCAACCGAACGTAACTGTGGATCTGACAATGCCGGAAAAGTTCATCATCCAGGGAGACTTGGCGGCGGTGCGGCAGGTGGAATCCAGGACCTTTGTTTTCCTGCGTATGGGAGGAAAAGAAAACAGCGAAAAATACTACAGCCGCTCGGCGGCTGATCCGCCAATGACAAGCTGGTTTCCATCGGCCAGCGCCCTAATGCCTGACGTAATCAGGGAGAATGTGGCGGCAAATCTCCTCTGTGTTATTTTTGAGGGAAATGTCGCGCGGCACATGGCGGATTACCGGGTTGGCGAGTCGGTATCGGTGGCGGTCCACCGCCGCCGCTGGATGGAACTTCAGACGGGGCCAAATACCGGGTTGTTACCTTCTGGAGGACAAACCGATTCCTCCGTCAATCGTCTTGCCAAGGATCATCCCGATTTGGCGCGCGCCGAATCACAGCGCAGCACACTGCAGCGCAGTCAAATCCAAAGACGCCAGATTGGTGTGGACAATCCCTACGGGCCGGAGTTCTGCCGATTTGGCGACAAGTTATCTGGTGGTGAATCTGATCTGTTCTGGTGCTTCGCGGGCGATGGGATTGAGAAATCTGGCGAACCTACCTCGTGGATTGATCCAAGCCTTGGCCGCGGGGCGCAAATCACCAATGATGCGGAAGTGGACCGGTCATTCGGTACCATCCTGCGTGATTCCGGGAAACTTCTTGCCGGCGCACACGGCGTGCTGGAGGCCCGATTCGCCGGCTTGTTGTTCCGGGCAACTTCGCCGAAGTGGAATTCAGATCAGCGGAGCAAGTCCAATCCAATTCGCCCCAAAGGTTCAGACCTTGTGCTCGTTCTGCTCACAGTACCGGATTCCGTCGAGGGCCCGCTCACTATCATCGCAGACCTTGGCAGCCAGACGAAGGCAGCGGATTTCGACAAGTACCGCGTGGAAACGAAAAACCGCGTGGGAACAAAAATCCAAGTACAGGTGGATGCCGGCGATGCGCAACTGGTGGATAAGGGGTCCTCCCAATGGCTGGACCGGGTATGGCCTCTACCCGATCCTGTAATACCAGGCAGGCTCAAAGAGCCGATTTCTGACGGTGGCGCTGCCTCCAATTATCAAGCCTATCAAGCATCAAGGCGTTCGGCCTCGATGCCGAGGCAGGTGTTTTACAGACAACTGCAATTCGATCCGCTCGTCACGCCGATTATAATCAGGTGCAAGTCGTTCAAAATCAAGAAATGACCTATCGCCAACGCCACCACTCTCAATCAAATGTGATTGGATTCAAATCAAAGGGAAGCCGGGGACTTTGGTATTCGCCAATGGTCCAAGGCGGCAGGGCACCGAGGGAAGAATCGGGAAATCGCAAGCACCTTCAAAGGCAACCCGGGATTAAACCAGTCAGAATTCAACGAGTGTCCCGATTCTAGTAAATTTCAACATATTGTTATGACTTACAACCGCCGCGTTTGCGTCTTCGTTTCCCCGGCGTTCCGCGATATGATGGTCAGACGCGATGAGTTGATAACCCACGCCTGGACCGAACTGTGCCGGGGCGTGACCGATGAAGTGGCGGGCGAACATCGCCGGAAGTTTCAAAGAGCAAGGAACTGACCATGGGCGACATTAAATTTTGCTGTCGGGTGTGCGGGCAAAAGCTGGCGATTGATAGTGCGGCGGCGGGCTGGGAGATTC
>JALOTT010000298.1 GCA_025457745.1 Verrucomicrobiota bacterium | reverse complement strand
ACCATCGCTATGTCAGCCGTTGTTCGGAGATGTTGCGTCAGGGCGTGGCGGTTTCGGACGTGCTCTATCTGACGCCCGAAGGTGCGCCGCAGGTTTTCCTGCCGCCGCCGGATGCGCTGGAGGGCGCGGCCCCATTGGGGGACAAGAAGGGCTACGGGTTCGACGGCTGTTCGCCCAAAATGTTGATGGAGCGTGCCGAGGTGAAAGATGGCCGAATCGCTTTTCCTGGCGCCACGTCGTATCGCCTGCTGGTGCTGCCCCAGATCGAAACCATGACGCCGCAATTCCTGCGCAAGCTCACCGCGCTGGTCCAGGCCGGGGCCACAGTGGTCGGCAATCCGCCAAAAAAATCGCCGAGCCTCTCCGGCTTTCCGACGTGCGATGCGGAAGTGGAATCGCTGGCGCGGGAACTCTGGGGCGATTTGAACCCGCCGCCGGCGGCAACGCAGCGTCGCCTCGGCAAGGGCGTCATCCACTGGGGCGGAAATTTGACGGCGGAAAAATCGTGGCTGTATCCCGCCCATGCTGCGACGGCGGCCCTGCTGAATTCGCTGGGCGTGCCGGAGGATTTTCGTTCCACCGGCCCGGTTCGCTACGGGCATCGCCGCACCGCCACGCAGGAAATTTATTTCGTTGCCAATCGCAGCGGCGAATCCGTGGCGGCAGACTGCCGTTTCCGCGTGGGTTCGGGGCGGCCGCAATTATGGAATCCGGTCACGGGCGAACAGCGGGCGCTGCCGCAATACACCCAGGCGAACGGCGTGACCAGCGTGCTGCTGAAGTTCGCGGCGTTTCAAAGTTTCTTCGTGGTTTTCGATGCGCAGGCCGCGCCGCCGGCGGTCGGGCGGGAGAATTTCCCGGAGCTTGCGGGGATGTGGCAGTTGAACGGAGCGTGGGAGGTGGCGTTCGATCCGAAATGGGGCGGGCCGGCGGCGGTAACGTTCGGGGAACTCACGGATTGGACCACGCGGGCGGAGGCGGGCATTAAATACTATTCGGGCATTGCGACCTACCGGAAGACTTTCGCGGTGACGCTCGTGCCGGAAAAGAAATATTTTCTCGATCTCGGAACCGCCCACGACATGGTGCGCGTCCGGTTGAACGGCAAAGACCTCGGCGTGGTGTGGTGCGCCCCGTGGCAGGTGGACATCACCGCCGCACTCCAGACCGGCGACAACCGGTTGGAGATCGAAGTAGCCAATCGCTGGATCAACCGCCTGATCGGCGACCAGCAGCCGGCAGACGCGAAAGTGCGGACGGTGCAGTTTGCGTCGGGCTTGTTAGGCGGCAAGGCGTATCCGGCGGGCCGCTACACGTTTGAGACGCGGACGGCGCGCGCTGGTTCGTTCAAAGCCGATGCGCCGTTGCTGCCCTCCGGCTTGCTGGGCCCGGTGATGTTGCTCAACATGGAGGCCGCCGCCAAGTGATGTTGCTTTATGAAAACAAAACCATCCGCCCTCATCCTATTGTCCCTGCTGCTCGCGGCGAGCGGGTTCGCGGGAGAAACCCGACCGCTGGCCGAGCGCCAGAAAGAATTTCTCTCGTGGAAGTTCGGGATGTTCATCCACTTCAATGTCGCCACGTTCAACGAGCGGCAATGGGCCACCGGCCACGAAGACCCCGGCAGCTTCGCGCCGACCCGGCTTGATTGCGGTCAGTGGGCCGATGCCGCCAAGGCCGCCGGCATGAAATACGCCGTGTTCACCGTAAAGCACACCGGCGGTTGGTGTCTGTGGGACAGCCAATACACCACGCACGACATCACGGCGTTGACCAACTACCATCAGGGCAAGAGCGACCTCGTGCGCGAATATGTGGATGCCTTCCGTGCGCGCGGTTTGAAGATTGGTTTGTATTATTGCCTGCCGGGAGATTTTTCCGCGCGCAAGGACAACAAAATCCTGCCTGGCCAGACTGACCTGCACGGATTGCCGCCGGAAGCGGCAGACGATTACGTCGGGTTCATCAAGAAACAACTCACCGAGCTGCTGACCGGCTACGGCCCGGTGGACCTGATGTGGTTTGACCAATACTCCAACAAATACACCGGGGCACAATGGCTGGAGATCAAGGCGCACGTCCATTCGCTCCAGCCCAACTGCCTGGTCATCGCCAACAACTCCACCGACTTCAAGACCACCGACATCCATAGTTACGAATACCCTTGGCTGAAAACCAAAGGGCGACAGGGATTGCCGCCGGAGCAAAACACAAATCCCGCCGAGGTCTGCGATTGCCTCACGCCGGGAGCATGGTTTTGGCAGACCAACTTGACCGAAAAGAAAGTGACGAGCGCGGCGGAGGCGGTGACCATGCTCAAACTCTGCAATGACCGCCAGGCGAATTACCTGCTCAATGTCCCGCCCGACCGGACCGGACGCATTCCGGAGTTCTTGGTGCGGCGGCTCAAAGAAATCGGCCAAGAATGGCAGAAGCCGGAGAAGCAGCAGTAGCCCGCCGGTTACGTCGGCAAAAACGCCAATTATGGAAATCATTCGCCCAACGCGGACGGCGCGCGCCGGTTCGTTCAAACCCGATGCCCCGTTGTTGCCCTCCGGCTTGCTTGGCCCGGTGCGTTTGCAGGAAAGCTCCGGGAATCAGGGGCGGTAGTGACAAAATGAATTTAATCACAATGCCTGCGAAAACGATGTGGAGCAGCCTCCTAACCGATAACAGGGCAGGTGACAGGAAATGGTAAACGGTCGAGTGACAGGAAATGGTAAACACTTTATGACGGTTGAAGCAGAGCGCCCGCCGCGTTGCGGCGGAGCGGAGGCGAGCGTAGCGAGCCGGAGCGCAGCCGCAACGCGGCGGGCGCAGCGACGGCTTGGCGTTGCACGCTCGACCACTCATGCTCTGTTCCCATGTCAAAAGCAGACTGTTCATCAAGCGCCGCCAAATCGTCTCGGCTCTCCGCCGGGGCACTTCGTTCCGCGCGGTCGCCGCACGTTTCGGCGCGCAGCAGAAGAACAACGTGGAGGTGAAGCGCTATCCCACAAAGCCCGCTGTCAGCCCGAAGAAGCAAGCGAAGGCCTCCAAATAAATTCACCATGACACAAATCCGCACCACCCTGACGGCCTGGCTGCTCCTTTGCGGCCAGGCACTCGCTGAAAGCGCCGCCCCTCGCCCCAACATCATCTTCATCATGGCCGACGACCTCGGCTACACGGATGTGGCGTGCTACGGCAGCAAATACTATGAGACGCCGCACATTGACCGGCTCGCGACGCTGGGCACGAAGTTCCTGAGCCATCACCATTGCCAGAACTGCACGCCCACCCGCGCGGCGCTGATGAGCGGCCAATACGGCGCGCGCACCGGCATGTACACCGTCGGTGGCATTGATCGTTTCGATTGGAATTCGCGTTCGCTCCGCCCGGTGGACAACGTGACCGAGTTGCCGCTCGATCGCGACATCATCGCCAAGCAGCTCAAGGCCGCCGGCTACGCCACGGGCATGTTCGGCAAATGGCACATCGGCCAGAAGGGCGATTATCTGCCGGGCCAGCGCGGCTTCGACGAAGCCATCGTCAGCATGGGTTTGCATTTCGATTTCCCGACCAATCCGAAGACCGACTATCCCAAGGGCACCTACCTCGCCGACTTCCTCACCGAAAAGGCGGTGGACTTCATCACACGGCACAAGGACCACCCGTTCTTCCTCTTCCTCCCGCACTTCGGCGTGCACTCTCCGCACCAGGCGAAGGCCGACCTGATTGCGAAGTTCAAGCCCAAGCCAGCCTCTGGCGGGCACAACAGCCCCATCTACGCTGCCATGATTGCCAGCGTGGACGAAAGCGTGGGGCGCGTGATGAAAACGCTCGAGGAGTTGAAGCTCGCCGACAACACCGTGCTCATCTTCACCAGCGACAACGGCGGCGTGGGCGGCTATGACCGCCCCGACGGCCTCATCCGCGACCCGGGCAGTGAGGGCAAAGCGAAGAAGGCGAAAGGCGCCGACGAGGATGGCGGCGGCATCACCGACAACGCGCCGCTCCGCAGCGGCAAGGGCAGCCTTTACGAAGGCGGCATCCGCGAGCCATTCATCGTGCGCTGGCCCGGCGTCACCAAACCCGGCTCAACGTGCGACGTGCCGACGGTCCACGTGGACATTTTCCCGACCTTCTTGGAAATCGCCTCGGCGCCCAAGCCCCGCCAGGTGCTCGACGGGGAGAGTCTCGTGAAACTCTTCCGCGACCCGGGCGCGAAGCTCCAGCGCGACGCCATATACCAGCACTTTCCCGGCTATCTCGGCTCGGGTCCGGGACTGTGGCGCACGACACCCGTGAGCCTGATACAAGTCGGCGATTGGAAGCTCATGGAGTATCTCGAAGACGGCCACCTCGAACTCTACAACCTCCGCGACGATATTGGCGAAAAGAAGAACCTCGCCGGGGAAATGCCCGACAAGGCGAAGGAACTCCACGCCCGCCTTGTTGCCTGGCGCGCGGACGTGAAAGCCCCGATGCCGACGAAGAACGAGGGGGCGGCGACAGCCGATGCCACGAAGAAGAAGGGCAAGGGCAAGGGCAAGAAGAAGGCGGAGTGAGTCATGCGGATTCAAGCCAGCCAGTCAGCCACTACGGAAAGCAACACGCGCCCACACGAAACTGCTTCACGCAACTTATCGCTTACCGCAACGTGACAAATGATAACCGCGTTGCGTCGAGTGAGGAGAATGGGTGCGTTACGGCACGAAAAATCAATTTCCTATGGGCCCCTCGGGAAACTCGGAGATGAAAAGTGAAAAGAAAAACGAGACCGCGATTGAAGACGCAGCGAATACAATTTGAGATTGGCGACATGAAAACTCACTCGATCACCCAGGCCTTGGGTTGCTTTGATGTGGAGCTGCGCGTGCAATGGCTGGAGGCCAAGGGCGACCCGTTGAGCCGGTTGGATACGGTCATAGATTGGGAAGGATTTCGCCCGTTTTTGGTGCAAGTCCTTTGCCCAAATGGCCAAGGAATGCGGCATTCCGGAAGCCATCGCCCCACATTTCACAGCGCTGCAAACCTTCCTCCAACCCATCTTGGTCGCAGCCATTCCCGCACCATGAAACCCACCCTTACACTCCTTACCGCCCTGCTGCTGGCGGCGTGCTCCTCGCTTGCCGCCGCCGAGTTGCCCGCGCCAGCGCAACCGGCTGAATCCGCCATCAACGCCACAGCTCCAGGAGTCCCGTTGTGTCTGTGGTATCGCCAGCCGGCCACAAACTGGAACGAGGCCTTGCCCCTCGGCAACGGCCGGCTCGGCGCGATGGTTTTCGGGACTCTGGG